>CAZWQR010000029.1:0-2738 GCA_964636195.1 uncultured Candidatus Saccharibacteria bacterium | reverse complement strand
AGCCAAAAACTGCCTTTGGTAAAATAAACCATATCAGTTTTGGTATATTTTTCTGACCAACGTAGTATTTTTATTATTTTTTCTTTGCTAAACATAAATCAATTATTTTCTTTTGAGAATGGACTATTTTTCCTTTACTTTTCACTATTATTATTGTAATTATAACCTATAGGAAGACAAAAGAAAAGTTGAGTTTTTATTGATTTAATTAGGTTTTTTGAGATAATAAAACTAGTAAAGAGGATTTTTTAATTTCGCATGGAAAAATACAACCTTAATTGTTTAAGAAAGCTAGAGGCAGAAAGTATATATATTATTAGAGAAGCTTTTGCCGGATTTAAAAATCCGGTAATGCTTTATTCTGTTGGCAAAGATTCTTCGGTTGCGCTAAAATTAGCCCAAAAAGCTTTTTATCCAGGCAAAATACCTTTTCCATTGCTTCATATAGATACTGGTTATAAATTTCACGAGATGATTGAGTTTCGTGATTATTACACAAAAAAAATAGGAGTAAGGCTTATTGTTTATAAAAACGAAGAGCCAGAAGCCCAAAAGTTTGGTCCTGAGCAAGCTCATACAGATGCTTATATTTATTATAAAAAAACTAAGCCCTTGTTGGATGCTATAAAAAAATATGGATTTGATGCTGCTTTTGGCGGAGCTAGGCGAGAAGAAGAAAAATCCCGAGCAAAAGAGAGGATTTTTTCTTTAAGAAGCGACACTAACGCTTGGGATCCAAAAAATCAAAGGCCTGAATTGTGGCATTTATACAATACTAGATTAGGAGAAGGGGAAACAATGAGGGTTTTCCCTCTTTCTAATTGGACCGAAAGAGACATCTGGGCTTATATCAAAGAAGAAAATATTGAAGTTGTGCCCCTTTATTTTGCTAAAAAGAGAAAACTGATTAAAAGAAATGGAATTTGGGTAAGGGTTGACGAATTTAATAAACCCAAGCCAGGAGAAGAGGTTATTGAAGCTGTCTGTCGCTTTAGGACTCTGGGTTGTTCTCCGTCTACTGGAGCGGTATTTTCTGAAGCCAGGACAGTTGATGAAATTTTAGATGAGGTTATAAAAGCAAAAAAGTCGGAGCGCGAAACTAGAGCCATAGATTCTGTTTCTGACAGCGCCATGGAAGATAAGAAAAAAGAGGGCTATTTTTAATTATGGCAGAAGAAAATAATAACAATATGGAACTACTAAAGATGGTTATAGCCGGAAGCGTTGATGACGGAAAATCAACCTTGCTTGGCAGGCTTTTTTATGATTTGGGCGAGATATACGAGGATCAGTTGGAATCAATAAAAAGAGTTAGCTTAAAGCAAGGAAAGAAAGAAATAGATTTATCGCTATTTACCGATGGACTTTCAGCCGAAAGGGAACAGAAGATAACTATTGATGTTGCTTATCGTTATTTTTCTAATTTTAAAAGAAGATTTGTTATCGCTGATGTGCCCGGGCACGAGCAGTACACTAAAAATATGGTTACTGGCTGTTCTGGCGCAGATGTGGCCATCATTTTAGCAGACGCCAAAAAGGGTTTGTTAAAACAATCCAAAAGGCATTTATTTATAGCAGCACTAATGGGAGTTTCCCATATCCTTATAGCAGTTAACAAAATGGATTTAGTAGGATATAAACAAGAAGTTTTTGAAAAGATCAAAGACGATTTTGCTGATTTTGCTGCTAAAATGAATATTCATGATCTGCAATTTATTCCGGTATCCGCCCTTAAAGGAGATATGATTGTAAAACGCAAGGGAAATATGCCCTGGTACCAAGGGCCTACCGTTAATGCCTATATTGAGAACCTAGAAGTAGAAGTTGACAAAAACCTTGTTGATTTTAGGTTTCCCGTACAATTAGTCATCAGGCCTGATCAGAGCTTTAGAGGATATGCCGGACAAATTGAAGGAGGAGTTATTAAAAAGGGTGAAAAGGTAATGGTTTTGCCCTCGGGCAAAGAAACAAAAATTAAAAAGATAATAGTTGGAGAGAGAGAACAAGATTATGCCTTTACGCCGCAGGCTGCTGTTTTAACGCTAGAAGAGGAGCTAGATGTAAGCAGGGGAGATATGATTGCAAGAGTAAATAATTTACCAGAAGTTGGCAAAAGTTTTGAGGCAATTGTATGTTGGATGTCAGATAAGCTCCTAGACAAGAAAAAGAGCTACATTTTAAAGCAGACAACAAAATCTACTAGGTGCTTTATTGACAAACTTATTTATCAATTAGATATAGATACCCTTCATAGAAAAAAAGCCGAAGAGCTTTCTTTAAATGAAATAGGAAAGGTTAACATTACTGCCAACCAACCTTTAATTTTTGATGCTTATTCTCGCAACGAAGCTACTGGAAGTTTTATTATCATAGATGAAATTACAAACAATACGGTTGGGGCAGGAATTATTCTTCAAGAAAGTGATTTTAAAAAAGAAAAAAACAAAGAGAGTTTTGTTTTATGGTTTACCGGCTTGTCTCAGTCAGGCAAAACCACCATTGCTGACAAGGTTTATCAAATTTTGGTTGATAAAGAATTAGCAATTGAACGCCTAGACGGCGATATTATGCGCCAGTTTATTAGTAAAGATTTGGGCTTTACCAAAGAAGACAGGAACGAGAACATTAAGAGAGCTGCTTTTGTTGCAAAACTCTTGGCTAGAAATGGAGTTAATGTTATTACTTCTTTTATTTCTCCCTATGCTTCTCTTAGGCAAAAAGCTAGAGAGGATATAGAA
>CAZWQR010000028.1:1845-3102 GCA_964636195.1 uncultured Candidatus Saccharibacteria bacterium | reverse complement strand
TGTCGCCGTCATTGCCAGGCCAAGTATAAATGGTATCAACTGCCATATTGGGAGCTGAAAACACAACATCACCTGCTCCAGCGCCATTTATTCTTATTGAAGTGCCCCTGATAGCGCCGTTAACGTCAAGAGCATAATCTGGCGTATTGTCCCCTATTCCCAAACGACTATTATCAATATCCCAGAAAAGATTAGAGCTCGTAGCAATTAAGCTGCTGCTAGAAAAGAGAACATAGCCCGTTCCCAAACCACCTGTTGAAAGAGCGACATCTCCGCTCAAGTCGGGAAGAGTAATCGTTCTATCAGTGCTAGCGTCAGCCGCAGTAAGAATAATCTCATTTGCGTCAGCCGTAGAGCCCTCAAAATACAAAGTGTTGCCTTGGCCGTCAGCAGTAAAGGCGTCTCCACTTTCTACATCGCCAACATAAGTAATGTCACCGCCAGCGCCGGCTCCTGACAAGGATTTCCAAGCAAGCTGGTCTCCGCTCTGCCAAGTTAAAACATAGTTAGCAGAAGGCGGAGTAGTGCCATGCTGGGGAAGAATATAATACTTGGCAGTAGTGGTACCTGCGTCTGTTGGCGCCTTAAAGCCAATATCAGCGTTGCCTCCGGTAAATTGTAAGACCTTGCTGAAACTTGACGTAGCGGCAAAAGTAGAAGTAGCGCCCACATACAAATTACCAGCGCTTTCTACCCTAAAAGCAGTAGTGGTGCCAACAACTAATTTTCCTCCTGAAACCTGAAGTTTTATTCCACTCCCTAAATTATCTGTTGCATTGCCTCCAGCAATTAAACCGCCTGTTGCTCTTATCAGCTGGGTTACTCTTTGTATCTCTTCTGTCACAACCTCTCCTGTGTCTAAGTTGTAATAAACATTAGCAGCAAAAAGAACTCCAGCGGCAATTATCATAGAGACAGCAATAAAAGCCAAAGAAAGAAACCTTGTTCCTTTGGCTAGCTTTAATTTTGGTTTTAGAATTTTATAAATTGAATTTTTCATAATTTATAATTAATTTTCAATTTTCAATTTTCAATTATCAAACAATTATCAATTCTTCAATTTTCAAGTAAAACCTTGCTATTTTCCTGTTTGATAATTGAGTAATTGGATAATTCGTTCATTGGTTTATTGAAAATCAAGCATTATTCCAAGATTAAATTTTCAATTTTCAATAAACTCTTTCGACCTTTAATTAATTTTCAATTTTCAATTTTCAATTATCAAACAATTATCAATTCTTCAATTTTCAATTTTCA
>CAZWQR010000028.1:0-1745 GCA_964636195.1 uncultured Candidatus Saccharibacteria bacterium | reverse complement strand
TCAATTTTCAATTTTCAATCAATTTTCAATTATCAATTTTTTCTTTTTGGAAGATGCGACAATCTTTGAAAAAATCAGGAGTAACTCGTGGGCCTCTTTCCAAAGCTTTCTAATTTCTTCTATCTGCTCTGGGTTACTTCTTGCCAACAACCTTAACCAGTGTTTTGTTTCTTTGACCTCTTTTTTGGATATTGCTATCTTGTGGACAAAATCCTTCTTGCTTTCTCCCTCACTTGCTTCACAGTAATTAGCGCCAACAGAACCAGCAGCGGCTACCAATTGGGTAATTATCCTCTTATTAATGGCAGTTGGTTCTAAACTTTTTGCAAAATCAATTACTTTTTCTGCAAAAACAGCTGTCCTCTCTTCTAAGTCGTAGTTATTTGATAAATGGTTCATTGAAAATTGATTGATAATTGGTCATTGATAATTGATAATTGCTCTAATCGACTTGGTCATAAGCTAAAAGAAAAATGTTAAAAATTCTAATCGTATCTCCTGCTGGAACTTTAATTTCCAACTGCCAATCATTATCAGGCAAGCTGAAATAATCGCTTATTACGGGATTCCCTTCTTCCAAAGAAGACATATCTTGGCCGGGAAAAGTAAAGGTTTGGCTACTAGAAGCGGCGCTCGGCCTATAAACTCTCCAGTCAGAAGTTTGATCAGTGGCGATATCATCGGCATAATTTATCAAAAAGGCGTACTTTCTAGCCGCGCCCGGCAAAACAGCGGGCGTGGAAGAAGCCACCGAACTGCTGGTTGAAAAAACTTTAGAAATTCTTGTATAACTGGTAGCCGTGGTCTGGACTGGCATTGGATGAGCAAAAACAGGAACGCTAGCTCTTAAAATATATTCGCCCGAAGCCCTGACTGTAGCATCGTTGGAAGCAGAAACAAAACTAGCGCCCCTTACTTCGCTGCCGGTGGCGTTAAGTAAGGTAACATTGCTGCCCATTCTTATCTCTCCTGTTAAAGAATCTATTGTCAGGGTCTTGGAAGCAGTAATTTCTGTTCGGGTAGCGTTGGTAGAAATGTTGAAATAATTATTGCCGTCATATCTCAAAACAAATTGGGGCAAGCTAGTGGTACTCAAAGTTAAAGGACCAGCTAAATTCATATCGCCAGCCACACTTAAAACAGAGTTAGGGCTGCTGGTTCCAATCCCAATTGCTGAACCATTGTTATACAAAAGAGAATTAGCTATCCAATTAGATCCATCGTGCCTTAGGGTTTGGCCGGCAGTTCCTATTGGCAGGTTGCCAGCTGGAAGACTCTGCCAAGTACCCACACCAGAGGCGTCAGAGATAAGAGCATAACCGCTGGTAGCTCCGGTTGTCAGTTGAAAGCCGGCTGTTTTCAAATTAGTAAATTGGCCAGTACCAGCAACATCTAAAGCATAAGCAGGATTGGTTGTAGCTATTCCTAATCTATGGGTAGAACTATTCCAATAAAAATTGCTGTCATTGGAAAGGTTTGTGCTATTGGTCCAAAAAGCCACTGTACCTGTCGCTCCAGAACCAGAAACTCCGCCAGCAGCAGGTATCCAAGAAAGTGTTCCACTGCTGTTGCTTAATACATAGCCAGAAGAGCCATAGGAACTTGGCCATCTGTACGAAAGGCCATTTAGAGTAGTAGTACCCGATACCCCAAGTCCCCCAACAATATCAAGCGCATAATTAGGCGTACTTGTTCCTATGCCCAATCTCTTGTTGGCGTTGTCCCAATAAAAAGCAGAATTTCCA
>CAZWQR010000027.1:0-3722 GCA_964636195.1 uncultured Candidatus Saccharibacteria bacterium | reverse complement strand
CAATCAGCTATAATCTTGAATTAAGAATTTATTCTTATTAATTAAAAATACATGGTCATTTTATTTAGCCAAAAAAAGAAAAAAGATTTGTATTTTTTAGGTTTAGCCGTGGTTTTGAGCATTGGTTTAATTTTATTTTGGGTTTTCTATCTTAACCAAGCAACAACCAACTATGTGCCCGAACAGGAAGATGTTGTAAAAATCAAAGAAGAAAGGGTACAGATAGATTTTACAGCCCTGCAGAACCAGCTGTTAAAAGATTTAAGGCCATTTGAATTCATTGCTGCCACCACAACTAAAGGCTTTGGCCGCGCTAATCCCTTTGAGCCGCTTCAGAGTACAAGTACAGAGCCAAACCTTTAAATTTTGGGGTTAATTTTAAAGACTGAAAGCCACCATAAAGTGGCTCTATTCTAAAGATGTCAATAATAGATATTTTATTAAAACAGGAGAAAATTGATCAGAAGACAGCTAAGAGCTTGAAAAAGATTGCTCAGACCTCGCAAAAAACAGAGGAAGAAATTCTTTTACAGGAGAAGGTTCTGCCCGAAAGGGAAATATTTCAAGCAAAGAGTTTGGCATTAGGAGTACCCTTAATTGACCAAGTACCAAAAGAAATAGCTCCTGATATTCTTGAATTTATACCTCAGGATTCAGCAGAGCACTACAAAATGTTTCCTATTGGCAAGAGCGGCAAGGAATTGATGGTGGGAATGGTTTATCCCGAGGATTTAAAAGCCCAGGAAGCCCTGAACTTTTTGTCTCGCCAAAAGGGATTTAATTATAGAGTAGTTTTGATTAGTTTGTCTGATTTTAAAAAATGCGTCAAACATTATAAAAGTTTGGGCAGAGAGGTTAAGGAGGCCTTAGAAGAATTGGAAAGCCAGCTGGAAGGGGGCGGCCAGAGCAGTCCCGCTAAATCTTCTTTGGATATTGTAAAAAACAAGAGCCAGGCGCCGATTAGTAAAACCGTTGCCGTAATT
Source organism: uncultured Candidatus Saccharibacteria bacterium (assembly GCA_964636195.1). GTDB lineage: Bacteria > Patescibacteriota > Minisyncoccia > Minisyncoccales > PEYH01 > CAZWQR01. Next base: position 2,739 of record CAZWQR010000027.1, on the reverse strand, counting down.
TTGAAACACGCTGTTGAGGGCAAGGCCTCTGATATTCATATTGAGCCTGAAAGAGATAAGACCAGGGTAAGATTTAGATTAGATGGCATTCTTCACTCAAGTTTGTTTTTACCTAAAACGGTTCATGCCTCTATTGTAGCCAGGGTTAAGATTGTATCTAATCTTAAAATTGACGAGACCAGAGTCCCTCAAGACGGTAGGTTTTCGATAATGATTGAGGGCCGGCATATTGATTTTAGGGTTTCTACTTTTCCAACCACTTTAGGAGAGAAAGTGGTAATGAGGGTTTTGAATCCTGACAATAAGCTGGATTCACTTGAGGAATTAGGCCTTGAATCCAGGAATTTAAAAACCATTAAGCAGGCGATTGAAGAACCTTATGGAATGATTTTAGCTACTGGCCCTACTGGCTCTGGTAAAACCACCACTTTATATTTGATTTTAGAGCGCTTAAACAAGGAATCGGTGAACATCGTTACTCTAGAGGATCCGGTAGAGTATTTTATTCCCGGAGTCAGCCAGTCCCAAATTAAGCCTGAAATTGGCTATACCTTTGCCACTGGTTTACGCCATATTTTAAGGCAAGACCCTGATATTATTATGGTTGGCGAGATAAGAGATACCGAAACTGCTAATTTGGCTACTCATGCCGCCCTTACTGGCCACGTTGTCTTGTCTACTTTGCATACCAACAATGCAATAGGCGCTATTCCTCGCTTGATCGATTTAGGAGTAGAACCTTTTTTATTGCCTTCAACAGTCAACGCAGTTATTGCCCAACGTTTAGTGAGAAAACTTTGCCCTTATTGCGCCAAGAAAAGAAAGCCGAGCGCTAGGGCCTTAAAGCTTATTACTGAAGAACTGCGCAATATGCCTGCTTCAGTGAAATCAGAATATGACCTTAGCGGACCCCATTACACTTGGGAGCCAGTGGGTTGCAGCCAGTGCGGCGGGAGCGGCTATTCGGGCAGAACAGCAGTTTTTGAAATTTTAAAGATGACCAAAGAGCTTTCAGATATTATTCTAAGCGATTTTAGCAGGGAGAAGATTGAGCAGGAAGCTAAAAGGCAGGGAATGATAACTATGCGCCAGGATGGAGTGATAAAAATATTAAAAGGCCAAACGTCTTTAGAGGAAGTTTTAAGGGTTACTGGCTCAGATTAATTTTAATTATGAAGAAAAAAATACTTTTAGTAGAGGACGATTCTTTCTTAATAGACATTTATAAAACTCGTTTAGAATTAGAGGGCTTTGATTTGTTGGTTGCTAAAGATGGCGAGGAGGCCTTGGCATTCAGCGAAGAAAATAAGCCCCTTTTGGTGCTCCTGGATATAGTTTTGCCGCATTTAGACGGTTGGCAGGTTTTAAAAAAGATAAGAGAAATTCCGGGCATGAAAGATAGTAAGATAGTTGTGTTATCTAATCTTGGCCAGAAAGAGGAAGTTCAAAAGGGCATTAAATTGGGCGCTGACAAATATTTAATTAAATCTGACTTTACGCCTAGCCAGGTGGTGGAAGAAATTAAAAAAATATTATGAAATCTAACCAAGCTCAAAAATTTTTGGAAGAATTGTTAATTTTAGCCATTCAAAAAGGCGCTTCTGATATCCATTTTTCGTGTTCAAGAAGTCCGATCCTTAGAATAGACAGCCAGCTTAGTTCGATTTCTAAACTTAAATCCCTAAATGCAGGCGAGATAGTAGAGATTTTAAAAGTGATGTTTGGAAACGAAGAGCGCTTTGTTAAGTTTTTAAGGGAAAAGGAAATAGATTTTTCCTATAACTTTAAAGATAAGGGAAGATTCAGGGGCAACGCTTATTTTCAGCACGGTGAGCCGGCTTGTTCCCTTCGCTTTATTTCCAAAGAAATTTTAACTATCGAGGAATTGAACCTACCTTCAATTCTTCATTTATTTGCTAAGGCGCGCCAGGGTTTTGTTTTGGTAACTGGCCCTTCTAGCCATGGGAAATCAACTACCCTAGCAGCGATAATTGATGAAATAAACCATAAGCGCTGTGATCATATTATTACCATAGAAGATCCTATAGAATATCAATTTGAGGATGACTTGTCTATTGTTGATCAAAGGGAACTCTATACAGATACGATTTCTTTTGCCAGAGCTCTAAAATCAACTTTTCGGCAAGACCCTGACGTAATTATGGTGGGCGAAATGAGGGATCCGGAAACAATCGCTACGGCCATAACCGCAGCTGAAACAGGTCATTTGGTTTTTGCTACCCTGCATACTAATTCGGCTGCCCAAACTATACATAGAATTGTTGATAATTTTGAGGGGCAGCGCCAAAATCAAATTAGAGCCCAGCTTTCTGCTTCGCTTTTAGGAATTATTTCTCAGAGATTACTGCCTGCTATTAAAGGCGGATTGATTCCAGCAACTGAAGTTATCTTCAACAACCCGGCTGTGGCTAATTTAATAAGGGAAAACAAGATTCATGAAATACCGATTGTTGTAGAAACTTCTTCTGAAGAGGGAATGTTTTCTTTGAATAGGTCTTTGGCCCAGTTAGTAAGTCAGGGGCTGGTGGAACGGGAAGTTGCTTTTCGTTTTTCTTTAAATCCTGAAGGCCTTAAGGTATTATTAAAGAGCAAGAATTATTAAAATGAAATTTAATTAGAAGGACCTGCTTCGCAGAACCTTGAAATTAAATCTTTATATATTAACTTAATGAAATTTAATTAGAAGAACCTGGCTGCGCCAGAACCTTGAAATTAAAT
>CAZWQR010000026.1:0-3878 GCA_964636195.1 uncultured Candidatus Saccharibacteria bacterium | reverse complement strand
CTAACGCCTTGGTCTGTCCAAAAAGCACCAGTAATTCCTAAAGTGATTCCTCCCACAATGCCGATTATTGCTAAACTAATAAGAATTTTTTTAGTCATAATAATTTTTAATTGTTAATTATCTTACCCCCTCTTTTAAGGCTCATGCAAGCTATGCTTGATTCTCTTTTTTAGCTGTCCATAAGAGCTTTTAAACTTCTTCAACTGCTTTTCTCTTTCTGCGGCGTCTTCTTGTGAATTAAATGCTTCGTAATAAACAAGAGAAAATTTACCTCTATATGCTGTTGAAAAATTTCTACCTTTATTATGTTCCTGTATCCTTCTCCTAAGATTTTTTGTATATCCTATATATATTTTTTTCGCCCTTATCAAACTTTAATATATAGACATAATACATGAGCTCTAAAAGAGGGGGTTAAATTTCTCCCTTCCCCCATACTATAATCGAGCAGAGACCTTATGTGATATGCTTGGATAATACTGCTCAATTAGTATAGGGACCAATTACCACGCTAACAAAGGTTTTTAAATCATTTTCTTTCTATAGCCTTAATTAGCGCGGAGCCGACCTTTAGTTATTTTTAATTATCTCATTTTTAAAAAACAAAAACCTTTCCAAAACGAAGGAAAGGCAAAAGACCCCTCTGTACTGTCTAAATTGTTCTGAATTATATTGTATAGCGTGTTAAACACAAATAGTCATTCTTCCTCCAAAGAATTGCTTATTTTTTTATCCTATCCGTTTTAAAAAACTTGTCAAGGTTTTATCAATAATTTGCGCTAGTTCGTTATGATATTATCCACCCAAAACGGTTGATATTGCGCAGACAATATCTATCTAAAACCGGACAATAAAAAAAGACACTCACGGATGGCCGAGAGGGAGGGACGCTCAGCCACCCATAAGTATCTTTTTTAATTCTAATATTATAATAAAAATGTCTTTTTGTCAAGTAATTTTAAGCAAATTAAAAAATGTCCGCGGTCACAAGCGCACAAGCACAAACTCCCAAGTTCAGGGCTTGTGCTTACCCGGGGTAAGCACAAAACTTGCTATGCCGGGACGATTCAGTGGAAAACAATTTAGCGTAGCTTGTTCACAAGTAATTTATTGGAGTCCGCCTAAATAAACTTTAGAAAAATTTCAAAAAAATACGGGACGCCAACACATAGTCAGCGCCCCAATTTGGAACTATTGATTATTCCCTTTTCTTAAAAGTCCAGATGCCTGAAATGGCTAGCTCTTCATCCAAAAACACCTTTGCCGCAATCTGATAGATGTCTGGCGGTAACTCGCCATCCCAAGGTATTACGACTTGTCCTTGCTGAAGGGGTAATACTCCAAATTCTGGAACAGGAAGAACGTCAATCTGTCCACGCGATTGAGAGATTATAGTAATCTCTCCGGTGTACTTATTGAAGCCCGTGCCCGTCTTTTGAACATGGAGCATAAAGAATATCCCATTCTCCGCTGTTTCTTGAAAACCCATCTCAGTCAAGAGAGCCCCATGGACAAGGTTATTTGGGTCAACCTGTCCTATTAGGCAGGTCATCGGAAGAGGTCTATAAACCTCTTCTCTGTTCACTTGAGTTACTAGGATAAACCTCAAGCGCGCCCAATGCGGGCCCTCAACTCCTTCTGGAATTTCAACTTTGTAGTTAATGAAGGATTTACCGTTTGGTGGAACCTGAATCCTTGGAGGATTAGAAGGTTCAAGGGTTATCCAACGAGTCAGTCCCCAGATATTCTCATCTCCGGGCCGACGAACCAAGTCTTCCAGTACGAACACGATTGTCATCGCTTTGTCCGTAGTATTGGAGATCGCTATCTGTCCAGATGCGCTCTCTCCACCAGCCAAAGAAAGAAATATCTCATATGGCTCAACAACAATCTCTTGAGCTATACAAACAAAGCTAAAGAGAAGCGCAATTCCGAAAATCAGTAAATAATACTTTTTATTCATTTCTTTTCTCCTTTTAGATTCACTCCAAATCCCGATTACTAATTGACCGGCATTTTGATGTCAAAAGGCAACTTGCCGTCAGGCATGGGTTCTCCCAAATACATCTGGAAACAACCCCAATCCTGATACCTATTCCCTAGGTAAATCTCGTAATATCCGGGTTCTATGCCAGTGATATCCCAGACAATCCTGAACTGCCTTGTCTCTTCGTCAAAGTCCGAGACAAGGAAAAGCTTGAACTTCATCGGGTCTGGGTCAAGGTCAATAACTTCTTTCCTACCATCATCATTAACCCGGACAACCGTTATGTTCGGATGAACCTTCATAGAGGCATCTCTGGGCATTAGTTCCCCAGTGAAGTTATTGCCAATCCAGAAGGTGAAGACGATGAGATTATCGACAGGATTTTCGATATTTCTGTCTTGTAAACTATAGCCGTACAGCGCCACCAGAAATTCGTCCGGATCGTCGCCAGCATCGCGCATCGCGCGGTCAATCGTCAGAACGCCAAACTCTTTCATTAAAAACTTGGCAAATTCTGCAGAAAATCCGTAGCGTACTTGCATCATCATTATTCCGCAGGCCTTCATCTCTCTAAGTGTCGGGGGAGGCGGCGGAGGTGGTGGCGAAGCGGGCAATGGCGCAATAACTCTACCATTTACAACTTCGAGCCAGATATTCTTCCCCGAGACCTCCATCTGCACATAAACATGGCAGTTCTCGAGTGCCTTATCAATACTGATCTCCGTTAGGAGTTCGGCATAGGTTCCTACAAAGGAAAGCTTTATGACTGTGCCGTCGGCATCAGTGATAGAATAGATGATTCCATCCTGCACCATTGCTTTCTGGGTAAGGTCCCTGCAGCTGGCAGTTAAAGAACCAGCCACACGATCCCCTTCTGAATAGAAATTATGTTGATATCCAGAAGCGTCAATGTCTATTGAGACCTGTGCGTCACCTTGAATATCCCAGTTAACTTGCGGGTCCGAGCCAGCAAAAGTGAAAGCCCAATACTCTCCTCCTGGCATATAAATCACCAGAAGGTTGTCGTATGCTTGCACCACTATCGGCGCCAACAATACTACCAACAGAACTGATGCCGCTACTAGTAGAAGCATCCTTTTCATAATTCTACCTCCTTGTTTTATTTTCGTGTTTAAAATCCAATCCCTATTCTATTGCCAATGAACCGCTAATTTTTTATAGATTAGCATAAATTATAATAGCTGTCAACGTTTAGCTTGTCAGAGTCAAACTCCGAAAAACTTTAATTTTCCAAAAAAAAGCGGGCAATCCGATGAATTGGATTGCCCGTGAATCATGTTCTAGGACCAAGTCCTAATTAAGGTCAGGTCCCGGATCAGAAATAGGAGATGCGTTCTCCTTTTAGTTGCCGTCGATATAACTATTGTCGATGTTAAACCCGCCAACATAGTTAATCGTCTGCAAGTAGGATCCACCGCCGGAACTCCAGCCGTTACCAGACAAAGCGTTGCTGGCATTCGCGTAGAGTTCGAATACTCCAGAACCAGTTCCTGATGCGCTTGCATTGGTATAACACCCGCAACCTCTACCGAGACGGAACGAAGATCCGCTCATTTCGTCACTCATTGAGGTAACTATGGCAGAACCACTACCCATCCAAACAGCAACTCCTGCACCCTCACCGTCACCATCTTGAATATAATGGTTGATGAAAAATTCAGAGCCAGAAGCCATATACTGATTGTTGGCTTGCCAGCCATAGTTGCAAGTTCGGGCTCCAGCATAGTTGGTATTCGTTCGAGTCGCTATAGAGGCATCTCCATCAAGAGTGCCAACCTCTGAATAGCTAGATTGGCCACTTGGGCCATACATTGAAGCCAAAGTGTCGGTTCGGTGAACTTCAAATACGATTCCACCACCACCGGACACA
>CAZWQR010000025.1:0-4269 GCA_964636195.1 uncultured Candidatus Saccharibacteria bacterium | reverse complement strand
CGAAAATAAACGGACTTTGAGGCAATTATACGCTCAAAGTCCGACGTTGCTCCGGGGGGAGGATTCGAACCTCCAACCTTAAAGTTAACAGCTTTCTGCTCTACCGTTGAGCTACCCCGGAATATTTATTTTTAATAAAAGCCTTTAGTTGTTCTCGACCACATCCTGATTTATAGAATTTTTCTTTTTCTCGAGCTGCCTTTCTAGAACCGCAACTTTCTTGAAAAACTAATAGAAAAGGGCGTCTGCTTTTTGTGGATCTTGTCATTCCAGCATTATGCATCTTTAACCTTCTTTTTGGATTTTGGGAGATTCCAATATAAAGTCCTTTATCTTTTTTTGAAACAAGCGCATATACATACCACATAATTTTCAACAATCAGTTGCTCCCTGCCTGCCGGCAGGCAGGTACCGTTGAGCTACCCCGGATCAATTAGATAATATACTAATTATCTACTTTTTTCAAGACGCTTCGGGCTTGTGCTTAGCCCGGGTAAGCACAAAGCGGGTAAGCACATAGAAACACAATAATTAATATCCTTCTAGCTTTTTTAGCTTGTCGTGTTTGCGTATTTTTTCTAACGCCTTTGCTTCAATTTGTCTAATCCTCTCTCTAGTTACTCCAAAAACCTCCCCTACTTCCTGTAAAGTATGGGTTACTCCGTCTTTCAAACCAAAACGCATAGAAAGAATCTTTTGCTCTCTATCGGTTAAATCAGTCATAATTTCTGCTAATCTTTCTTTTAACAAAACTCTGCCTGCTTTTTTGGAAGGAGAGGGCATATCTTCATCTTTGATAAACTCAGCCAAAACACTGTCTTCGTCATCTTTGTCTCCTATTGGCGTTTCTAAAGAAATTGTTTTTTGGGCAATCGTCTTTATGTGCCTAACCTTTTTATTAGAAATCCCCATCTCCCTGGCAATCTCTTCAACACTCGGCTCTCTGCCTAATTCTCTTAAAAGTTCTCTTCTAACCTTGCTGTATTTAGAAATCGTTTCTATCATATGCACCGGAATCCTAATGGTTCTCGCCTGGTCAGCTAAAGCTCTAGTAATAGCCTGCCTAATCCACCACGTAGCATAAGTAGAAAACTTATACCCTTTTCTCCAATCAAACTTTTCAGCTGCCCTGAAAAGTCCGGTATTGCCCTCTTGAATTAAGTCCAAAAAGGTAAGATTAGAAGAACGGCCAATGTATTTCTTGGCAAATGAAACCACTAGTCTTAGGTTTGCCCTAATCAGCTTTTGCTTGGCAGCTTCGTCTCCTTTCTCAATTCTTTTAGCAAGTTCTTTTTCCTCTTTAGCGCTTAGAAAATCTGTCTTGCCAATTTCTTTGAGGTAAATCTGAACCGAATCCGGCTTTTTTATACTAGAAGCGCCTGTTTTTTTCCGCTCGTCAAATTGCAAAAAATCCGTGCTTTTTTGCAATTTTATACCCTCTTTGTCTAAACGGTCATAAAAGCTTTCCAACTCCTCAATTTTTCTATCAGCCCTGGGAAAAGCATGCAGAATCTCAGAATAAGTTAAAAAACCTCTGCTTCTTCCCCTTTTCACCAGTTCCTCTATCTTGTTTCTAGGGAAAATAGCTCCTCCTCTCTTAGCGGTCTTGCTTTTTGCAGGAATTTTCCTCTTTGTGGCAGTTTTCTTTTTGGTTTTCTTTTTAGAAATTTTCTTTTTAGCAGGAGTCTTTTTCTTGGAAACCTTTTTCTTTTTAATGGTTTTCTTAGCCATATTATTGTTTTAATAAAGTTTTGGTTAATTCATTAAATTGACGACTGAGTTCCTGAAGCGCTTCTGTATCTCCGCCGTGCTCTGCTTTTTTAATCTTCTCGGCTAAATTTCTCAACTGTAGCCGTTTAGAAAGCAAAGAAAGCTCTTTTAAACAAACTGAAAACTCTTTGGGGCCATCAATCTCTCCCGTTGTTTTCTCGGCCTCGCCCTTAAGGGCTAATTTATCAAGAAATTGCTTCTGGTTTTCTGTCAAAGAAAAGTTAGAATATTGGGAAGCAAAATTTTCTTTGTGCTTTTTGAATTCTTTTAAAATGGCTTTGGATTTTTCAGAAAAGAATTGCATCTCTGCCTCGGTCAACTCCTCCAAAATTTTTGGAAAATTTAAAAGTATAACAAATATTCTTTCCTCTATTACCTGCTGGCGAGTTTTTGGCGCTTGTCCTTTGTTCAGCTCTTCTTCTTGAGGTTCTTCTGCTTTTGTATCTAAAGCAGTATATTTCTTAAGTTCTTCCTCTACTTTGTCTTCAGCTACTCCTGAGCTAAAAGCCAACTCTTTAGTCCAATGTGATTGCTCTATCTTGTTCTGAATTCTGGCAATAACGGGCAAAAGCATAGCTGCTATCTTTTTTTTGTCTTCTATTTCTTCTTTATCATATTTTGAAAAAGCTTTTTCAAAATAGAAAGCAAGAATTGACCTTGCTTGTTCAACTATTTGGATCCATTTTTTTTCATCCTCAACCACCACATCGGCCGGGTCGTTGCCTTCTGGCAATACTGCTACCTTAATATCAAACCCTTGAGCTTGAGCCAAATTAATGCCTCTGGTAGTAGCGCTATCTCCAGCAATATCCATATCAAAAGCAGTAATCAGATTATTAGAATATCTTTTTAAAATTGTAAGCTGGGGAGTAGTTAGAGCAGTGCCGGAGGTAGCCACCACATTTTCTACTCCTGCTTGGTGAGAGAGGATAACATCAGTATAGCCCTCAACTAAAATGCAGGAATCTTTTTTTCTAATAGGCACTTTGGCCTTATCTAAACCGTACAAAACCTTACTTTTATTATACAAAAGCGTGTTGGGTATGTTCAAATACTTAGCTAAGTTCTTTTCTTCCTCTTTTTTACTGCCAAAAAAGCGGCCCCCAAAGCCGATTACCTGGGAATTCAAATCGAAAATAGGAAAAATAATCCTAGATCTAAAACGATCGTAAACTTTTCCTTCTTTATTTTCTAACAAAAGCCCGGCTCTTTTAATTTCTCCTACTGAAAAACCTTTTTCTTTTAAAAACTGGCTTAAGCTGTTCCAAAGGTTGGGTGCAAAGCCAATCCGCCATTTTTTAATTGATTCTTCTGTAATTCCTCTTTTTAAAAGATACTCTTTCGCTTTTCTGCCGTTCTTGCCCTCTTGAAGCTGTTTTTCATAAAATTTCGCAGCCACCTCGCAAATTTCATAAAATCTCTTGCGCTGACTTTGAGTTTGAGGATCTTGCCTCTGAAGCTCAACCCCTGCTCTTTGAGCCAGAATTCTTAAAGCGTCTCCAAACTCCACTCCTTCAATCTCTTGGACAAAAGCAAAGATATCGCCACCTTTGCCGCATCCAAAACATCGCCACAATTGACGGGTCGGACTAACAAAAAAAGAAGGTTTCTGTTCTGAATGAAAGGGACAAAGCGCTCTGTAATTAGCGCCCGTTTTCTGAAGCTTGATATAGCTGGAAATAACATCTACAATATCAAGCCGTTCTTTAATTTCCTGAATTGGAGAATCCATGCTGTTTTTTTAGCCGTAAAGCAATGTTAATAAAAACAATCTGAAAATTCATTTTCCATCTTGCTTTAGTGCCCGCCCAAAAACCTCTCTTGTTTTCTTTGGTAACATGGCTTACTCCGTACAAAACCAAAGGGCAAACCTTCAAGTTATTCTTCTTGGCAAAATAGGTAATTGCGCTTTCAATGTAAAAATCTCTTTTGTATTTTTTGGGAATCTTAAACCAAAAATCCCTTTTAATAGCTCTAATGCCAGAAAACGGAGATTCCGTTCTTTGAAAAATATTATTTAAAAAACTGCCTAACTGACTCCTGTCTATTGCCCCAACGCTCATATCATAACCTTTATCCAAGACAGGACCCAGTAAAAAATCAAGATGTCTTTGTTCTAAGCCAATCAAATCAGCGTCTAAAAAAAGCAAAACCTCATTATTAGCGCTTTTTACTCCCCTATCTAAAGCTTGTCCCTTTCCAGAATTTTTTTCCATTTTTACAACTCTGGCTCCATTTGTTTTGGCAATTTCTGCTGTGTTATCAAAAGAACCGTCATCTACTACAATGACTTCATCCACAAATTGACTTTCTTTAGCCACCCTTAAGACATTTTCAATCGTCTTCTCTTCGTTATAGGCGGGAATAATAGCTGTTGCCTTCATTCTTCTTATTTAACCTGTTTTTTTTATTTAAATCAAGTTCTATTGAGCGTATGTTAAAAGCTCGCTCACTTTTACAAAACGAAAACCCTGATTTTTAAGCTGTTTTAAAATCACA
>CAZWQR010000024.1:0-4406 GCA_964636195.1 uncultured Candidatus Saccharibacteria bacterium | reverse complement strand
AAAACTGCCAACAAAGTGCCTAAGTGTAAAAATAAGGCAATGTCAAGAGCATTAGAATCCTTTAAAAGCCATTGGCTAGAAATAGCCACCACTCCTTCGCTGGAAATAGGCAGCCATTCTAAAATGCCCTGAATCGCTCCTAATAATAAATAAATTAACATAATTAATATAAATAAATACCAGAGCCAGACTAGAAACAATAGCTTTCAAATTGAAACTTGAAATCCTCCCGCTCTGCTCCCGAATAGTGAGGAATAAGTTAGTTTAGTTTATTGCGAGAGCTTTCTTCAATGAGGCCAAATTAGCGGCAAAGAATAATATGAGTTTGCCTACCAACAAGATTAGCTCGCATCAGCTAATCTCTTTAATAATATCACAATTTTCAAAAAGAAAAAACTCCGATGAACGGAGAAAATTTGAAGCGGTGGAGGAGGTGGCAAACCAAACAACCGGTAACCTCCACCGTCTTGGTAACTTAATCGCCAAATCGGCGCCCAAATGTTCTTTATTGTACTCCCCAAAGGGCCCGGGTGCCACCACGCCAACGAACGCTTACCGGTTGCTCTTCTATTTTTATATTATAAAACTATTGTTGAATGTCAACTTTTTGAGCCCTAATTTCATCTTTAAAAAAACGTGAACCAATCTTATTAAACTTATCTAGATGGCCAGTGGTCAAAAACTCAATAGAGCAATTTCTGGTTATTTTACTTTCAATCTCTGAATGCCTTTTGAAATAATCTTTTAACTTTTCCGCTACTACCCTGCCCTCGCTTATGATCTTTACCTCTTTAGGAACCATTTGTCTTATCTTATCTTCTATTAACCCATAGTGAGTACAGCCAAGAATTAAAGTATCAATCTTTTTATCCATTAACGGTTTCAAACAACCCTCAAGAGCCAAAGTTAATTCTTTGGAATTCTCCTGGCCTGATTCGATCAAGGGAACCAGCAAAGGACAGGCCTGTGGATAAACTACAATCGATTGATCAAGCTTTTTTAGCTCTCTTAAAAAAGCCCCCGAATTTATTGTGCCCTGAGTTGCTATCACGCCTACTTTTTTACTGGCTGTCAAAGAAGCAGCGGCCTCAGCCGCTGGAATCAAAACACCTAAAACTTTTTTATCAGAAAAATTTTGTTGGATTTTTCTAAGCGCTTCGCTAGAAGCAGTATTGCAAGCCAAAATAACTAAAACACACCCTTTTTCAAAGAGAAAATTAACGGCTTGGCTGGTAAATTTATAAATCTCTTTTTGCGAACGAGAGCCATAAGGGGCTCTAGCCGTGTCTCCTAAATAAACATAGTCATAAAAAGGCAGCGCTTTTTCAATCTCCCTAAATACCTCTAAACCGCCAAAGCCGGAATCAAATATGCCAACGGGTTGCTTTTGCATAATAGTTATTTTAACAAAAAAACTTGCTCTCTGGTAGGTTTTTTGTGGTATAATAAAAAAAGAATTAATTTCTCTCTACTATGACTAAAAAAAATATTCTCTTCTTAATAGTAATAATTCTAATTTTACTAGCTATTTTATGGTTATTGTGGGATTTGTTCAGAAGTCCTAAGCCTAAAGAAGTTCTTTCTCCTAAAATGCAGGAAATAAAATCGCGGGGAGAAATTATTATAGGTACTAATGCCGCCTTTCCTCCTATGGAGTCATTCGACGAACAAGGCAATCTTGTAGGTATTGATATTGAAATAGCTAAAAGGATTGCCCAAAACTTGGGAGTAAGGCCTAAATTTCAACAAGTAGAATGGCAAGACATCTTTGATTCTCTTTTGGCTGATAATGTTGATATGATAATTTCTGGAATAACAATTCTACCAGAGAGAACTCAGATTATGGCTTTCTCCAATCCCTACTTTAACGCCGGCCAAGTAATAGTAATCAATGATAAGGATTCTGAAAACATAACAGAACCCTCGGATCTAACGGGTAAAATATTAGGCGCCCAACAAGACACTACTGGCTATGCAGCAGCTGAAAAATTAAGCGACAAAGTAATCGGCTACACTGATTATAGCGAAGCAAAAGAAGCTTTGTTAAGGCAAGAGATAGACGCCATTGTGGTAGACTATCCTGTAGCCATAAGCTTGGTTGGTAGCGGAGATAATATAATTATTGTTGGAGAACCTTTTACCCAGGAATTTTATGGAATCGCTGTCAAAAAAGAAAACAAACAACTTCTAGATAAAATAAATGAAAGTTTGGTAGAATTAAAAAAATCTGGTGAATTAGATCAAATTATTGCTTATTGGAAAGCGCAATAATTCAATGATTCATTCTCTAAAAACAAAATTAATTTTAGCAGTAATTCTTGTCTCGATTGTAATTTTTTCCGCAGTCGCCGCTTTAGTAATTATCCAGCAAAAAATAGTTTTAGAGCAAGAATTTACAAAACAGGCCAACATTCTAGCCCAATCTCTTAATGCGTCTATCGGAAGCGAAGAAGCCCTTTCAGATCAAAACCGGCTTCAGAACAGTATCTATAAACTAATATGGCTTAACCCTGATGTTGTTCAAATCAACATTAACGCCTTGAGAAATCAAAATCTAATTACAGCCGCTTCTAATGACACCACCATCGTTGGGCAAACGCCTAGAGAAACCAATTTTGCAGTTATCGAATCCGGCAAGGCGGTTAGTAAAACGATTACCCTAAAAGGCCACCGAGTTCTTTTTATAACCAGCCCTATCTTTTTGGCTGGAAAAACAGTAGGCACTTATGAAATCGCTCTGTCACTGAACGATTTCAACCAAAAAATGTTCTTCACCTATTTCCGGCTTGTGTTTATAATGATTGCGGGAATTATGGCTCTGACTTTGACAATGATTCTTTTGCTTGACCATCTAATTATTAGACCAATTGATATTTTGAACAAAACTGTAAAATCATTCGGCGCCGAAAATTTAAGCCATAGAATCAGAATAGTGCGCAAAGACGAAATCGGAGAACTGACTAAGGCTTTCAATCAAATGGGCGAAAACTTAGAAGAAAGTTACACAAGATTAGAACAACTAAACGAACAACTAAAAGAGGCCTATCAAGAAGCAGAAGAAAAAGTAAAACAAAGAACCTGGGAATTAGAAGAAGCTAAGACTTCTTTAGAGCAAAAGGTTCAAGAAAGAACCAAAGAACTTCAAGACTTAAAAGACAACCTAGAAAAACAGGTTCAACAAAGAACCGCTGAATTAAGACAGAATATAGAAGAATTAGAGAAAATCCAAAAAATTACCACTGGAAGAGAGCTAAGAATGATTGAACTCAAAGAGCAGATCAAGAAAATGAAAAAGCGATTAAAAAAACCGAATAATTTCAGCTAAAAATCAAAAACAAAAGTGCAATTAAAAATATTGATTCCACTACCCAGCCCCAGCTGTACTCGTGCTGAATTCTCTTGTGAAAATCAAGCATAAAATTTTTGAAGATTTTTTTATTAAAAAAATAATTCATTAGAAGAAAAAAATCTGGAAAAGCAGAAAAAAATAAAGTTCCTAGAATAATATATAGCGAATTACCCACGAAAATAAAATAGAGATAAGCCAATAAAAGAGAGAAAAAAGCATCGACCGATATTAAAGCAAGGGCGATGCTTTTTCTTTTAGTCACAAACTTATAATGTGGAATAGAGTCTAAGAAAAAATGCCCTAAAAAGGCAAGCGGAAAGACTAACCAAGGATTACCTAAAAACTTTAATAGAAAAAATCCAAAAGCTATGTGTAATGTTTCCTGCATTTTAGTTTAAAACCCTTATTTTTGTGCTTAGTCGGACTAAGCACAACGAAAGCATTTCAATTTAAAGCCCTTATTCAGGCAGAACGGCTAAAGTATTATTAAAACGATTGATAAAATTAAAGAGACCAATAACACAAACTATTTCTACAATCTGAGGTTCGTCAAAATTTTCCTTTAATTTTTCAAACAACTCGGGCTGGTCAAGATGACCGTCTAAGGTTACGTCTTTCACTAAAGATAAAAGGTCATTATCTTCTTTAGCAGACAAATTTTTTATCTCTTCTATTGTTTCGTCTTCTGCTCCTAATTGTTTTAACATTTTTTTAGTAACGCTTACGCAAAAAGGACATTTTAGCGTTTCAGAAACCACAAAAGCCATTTTCCATTTCAACATAGATTCTATTTTTCCCTGACCCATAATTGCCTTGAATAGCTCAGTAAACTCTTTTAGAATCTCGGGACGATGAGCCATTACCTTTACCCATTCAGGAACCTTGCCACTATCTTTTTCAAACTTTTCATAAACCTCTAAAGCAATGCTGTCAACTTTATCTTTTTCTAAAGAAGATATTAAAGCCATAAATTTAAATAGATTAATAATTCTCTTTCATTCTACCAAAAAAATCGCTTAAAAGCGATTTTTTATCCACACTCAGGGCTTGTGCTTAG
>CAZWQR010000023.1:0-5444 GCA_964636195.1 uncultured Candidatus Saccharibacteria bacterium | reverse complement strand
CAGAAACAGAACAAGGTAAAATCATCTTAAGCGATCAGGCAAAGGAAGCAGAAGCTAGGAGAAGAAGAGAACCCGAACTGGGAAAAAGAATTCCAAGAGGCAGACCAGGAGTAGGTGGCTCTACGCCTAGCTCAGGGGGAGAAACAAAAAAACCTAGAGGAAGAGGAGGAATTCAATTTCCTCACACGAGAGGTCGCGGTGGACCAACGGAAGGAAACACTTTAAAAGAAAATATATCACCAAATCTTTTTAAAGTAAGTGAAGAAGAAATCAAAACACATAAAGCCACCATACCCGACCAGTTTACTGCTGCGGATATTAAGGCATTAGAGGACCAAGTAAATAAAATGGAAGAAAAAAACAACAAGGCTATGAATTACGAAAAACTAAAAGAAGAAGCAGAAAAACGGGGCCTGAATAAAACCAGTAAAAGATACAGCACCTTTACTCAGGAAGAAAAAACACTCTACAAAGAATTACAGGATGCAGAAAATGCTTTTGATACATTTATAAGAAGAGGAGGAATACAAAGGCTGGATATTCTCAAGAAGAGACTTGAGGCGATGAAAAAATCTCAAGCATAAAAAAGGGGGAGTCCTAGGTGTGGCTCCCCTTTATTATTGCGCATCTTATCCCTCCTCGTGGGCTAACTCCTTGTTCAGCAAGACCTTAAGCTCTCTGAACTGCTCTGGCATAATTCCCTCTAAGGGCTTGCCAAAAACACTACCAAGAAGATTTGCCAAACCAGGAATGGGAATAACCCATTTAGCGCCCTCAGCTGGACTCTTCTCTAGGGCCTCCAGAGCGCGTATCAGAGTTCCTTTGTCGCCAAAGGCCACGATTTGTTCATATACGGCCTTAACTCTCTCGGCCTCACCTGCTCCGACTGTCATTTGACGATACCTTTCGGCATCAGCGGCAATTCTGACCTGTTTAGCCTCCTGATTGGCAATAAACTCCTTAAGAGTATTATCACGCTGCTCAGCAGGAGGATCAATATTCCTCACCTGTATGTCTCTAACCTCAACACCATATTCGCCTCTGAATGTATCGGTCAACAAGCCACTGTACACTAATTCATTATAGATGTCACGGCCTATTGCATCCTTTTTCTTGATTAACTCTTCATACGGCTCGTCTGTAATCCTGTCCCGAACTCCCGGTTCAGTCCTGTTAATGATTGCTTCATTCCAGTTCTGAATCCTGAAAAGAGCCTTGTAAGGATTACAAACTCGCATAGGGATAACGAACTCTATAGCTAGGTTAAGCAAGTCGTAGTCTTCCGCTTCCTCAACTTTGGCATAATAAACATCCTCTCTTAAAAGAATGTAGTCGAGGAGCTCGCGGGAGTGATGTACTATCTTACCGTCCGGTTTAACGCCCCACCACTCAAAATAGTAGATGTAAATGTCGTCTAAGGGCCACCAGCCGTACCATCGCAAACCGCCAAGGGGGTGTTTCTTTTCTTTCTTGGGTGCTTTTGCCTCCTCTCGTTTCACTTCCTTTCTGCCTATCGTGAAAACCTTCCTTGCTTCTTCCCCTTCTCTTTCGATCTTAACCCTGGGAATCTCTTTGTAAAGCTTCCCGTTCTTCTCAATCAATGGTTTCCCGTCTTTTGTCCAACTGCCTTCGGGAATTACGTTCCAATCTTCATCAAAGGTATACCCTTTCCACTGGATTAGAGCCTTCTTAAATTTGTCACCCCTGACTACGATTTTCGCCGTTCCCTCTGGGACAAACGTAAACCAAAGGTTATTAGGGGCGAGATCAAAGTAGATCAAGCCGAACAACGCAAGCAAGAAAGAAGGTGCCATTATCAAAAAGTCTGCCCAGCCCGGAAGAAAAAGGACCAAAAGCAGAATTTCTACCAAAAACAGCAAAGCCCATTTCCAGCGCCTCTGAAACCATCTCCCAAACCAGCCTTTCTTCTTCTCTTCTTTCCCTTCTGCCATTATTATCAACTCCTTGTTTTATTTTATTTTGAGAATGTACAGCTTTTATATTATACCAATTCTAATCCATTATGTCAATTAAAACTTTCTTGTTTTCTAATACTTGTGTTAAAATTAGAATAAACAAACTTAATCTGTTAAAATTCCTAAATATGGAGGAGCTGTCAAAAGATGAACTTTGGGCAATTTATGAAACTCTGCCCGAAGCTTTAAAAGATGCTATTTTTTCAGAAGATACTTCTGATGCTATTTGGAACGTTTGTAAACTCTACGATATAAACGAAGTAGCCAAAGTGTCAAAAATAATAAGCCAAATTTTAATGGGTCTTTTGCCGCCCCAGTTCTTAGAAGACAGCTTGAAAGACGAACTCAAGCTGAAAGAATCCACTGCCAAAAAAGCTACTATGGATCTTGAGCACTATATCCTTAACCAATATAAAGAAGAGCTGGATGCCTTGTATGAGGGGGTGGTAGACAAAGAAGAAGCCCAAAAAAAAGCGCAGAACAAGCAAGAAAAAAATACCGGTCCCGACAAATATAGAGAAGTAGTTTGATAAAACCAATTTTTCATTACCAATTTTCAAATTTTTATAACATCAACTCCCAATATAAATCAACAAATTACAAATTAACGAATTAACAAATTAAATTAGCTTCATTTTATATAAAATAATAATTCCTTTAGCCATGCAGTATCCTTTGCCACAATTTCTAACAATAAAACCAAAAATAGCCGGCCCTTTTAACTTTAGACAATTGGCTTATATTGTAGGCGGTTCTTTGATCTGCGTAATTTTTTATTTCACTATGCCTGTAGTGAGATTTCTTTTAATCTCTATCCCCATAATGACAGTTGCTCTCGTCTTTGCTTTTGCTAAGATAAAAGGTTTTCCAGTTCCTACAATTTTAGTGCGCTCCTTTGCTTTTCTTTTTAAATCCAAAACCTATATCTGGCGTAAAGAAGAAAAACCAGCTTTTTCCTTGCCCCAATCTGCCAAAAAGCCAGAGCAAATAGAAAAGCCTGACATTACTCCAAGTATTGGTGGAAAAAGCCGCTTAAAAAGGGTAGCTAATTTAATTGAAATTCATCCAAAATAAATATGTTAAAAGGAAGCTCGCAACAATTTCTGCCGATTAAAGCAATAAAACAAGGAGTGCTTATTATGAAAGACAATAGCTTAAGAGGCGTAATGATGGTCTCTTCTTTGAATTTTGCCTTGCGCGAAACCGAGGAGCAAGAAGCAATTATTTACCAATTCCAAACCTTTTTAAATGCCTTAGACTTCTCCTGCCAGATGATGGTGGTTTCTAGAAAAGTAAATATTACCGGCTACTTGGAAAAACTAAAAGACGTTGCCGAAACCCAAAAAAATGAACTTTTAAAAACTCAAACTATTGAATATAGGAAATTTATTGAAAAATTGGTAGCTGGCGGCTCTATTATGAACAAAAACTTTTATGTAATTGTTCCGTTTTATTTATCTGAAATATACGGCGGCAAAACCAAGGGGGGCCTTCTAAGTCTTAAAGGGGCACCTGCTTTAACCGAAGAATTGTTTCAGCGCTGCAAAGTTCAACTCTATCAAAGAATGGAATTTTTAACTCTAGGGCTGAGAAGATGCGGTGTTTGGAGCGTTGCCTTGAACTCTGAAGAACTAATAGAGCTTTTCTGGAGCTTCTCTCATCCCAAGGAGTCTAGCGTCGGCTATTATCCAGAAGTTCCACCCGAACTAATTCAATAACTATGAAACTTCCTTCTTTTCTTGAAAAACTAATGCCTAAAACGGGAGCTATGGCAGAATCCCAGGCCATGGGCTTGCTTGATTTTATTGCTCCCCCAGCAATTCAATTCAATTCTGACCATTATAAAATAGGGGAGACCATAGCTAAAACTTACTTTATTTTTTCTTTTCCTAGATACTTAAGCACTGGCTGGCTTTCTCCTATAATCAATATGGATATCCCTATGGATGTTTCAATATTTTTACATCCTATAGAAACTGGCTTGGTGCTAAAAAATCTAAGGAAAAAAGTCACTGAAGTACAATCTGAGATAATGGAAAAAGAAGAAAAAGGCCTAATTAGAGATCCTGTTTTAGAAACTGCTTACAGAGACATTGAGACCCTGCGCGACCGGCTGCAAACCGCCCAAGAAAGAATGTTCCAAGCTGGAATTTATATAACCGTATATGCTGAAAGCAAAAAACAATTGGAACAAATAGAGGGAACTTTACGCTCAATGCTAGAATCAAAGCTCATCTATATTAAGCCCTCTCTCTACCAGCAAGAAAAGGGAATGATTTCCACTTATCCTGCCGGCATAGACCAATTACAAGTACATACCTCTATTAACACCAGTCCACTATCGACAATCTTTCCTTTTGTTTCTTTTGATTTAAGCTCTAATGAAGGTGTTTTGTATGGGATTAACCAGCACAACAGCTCTCTTGTTCTTTTTGACAGATTTGGGCTAGAGAACGCTAATTCCTGCGTTTTTGGCAAATCAGGCGGAGGCAAAAGTTATGCTGTAAAATTAGAAATTCTACGATACCTAATGCTTGGAGTAGAATCAATAATCATTGACCCAGAAAATGAATATAAATTCTTAGCTGATGCAGTAGCTGGAAAATTCTATAACATCAGTCTGGCTTCAGATAGCCATATAAATCCTTTCGACTTACCAGAACCCAATGAAGACGAAGAGCCTAAAGATGTCCTTCGTTCTAACATAATTAACCTGGTTGGCTTAATGAGAATAATGCTTGGGGGCTTAACGCCCGAAGAAGACGCCATAATGGATCAAGCAATTGCTGAAACTTATGCCGCTAGAGATATTAGACCAGATACCGATCCTTCGCTCTGGAAAGAAAGAGTACCTCTTCTATCTGACTTAGAAGCGGTATTAGAAACTATGGATGGAGCAGAGTCAATGGTGCAACGCTTAAGAAAGTTCACTAAAGGAGTTTACGCTGGATTTTTCAATTATCACACCAATATATTGATGGATAATAAGTTAGTTGTTTTTGGAATTAAAAATCTAGAAGCCGAATTGAGGCCCCTGGCTATGTACATTGTTATGCGCTATATTTGGAATACGGTTAAAAAGGAATTAAAGAAAAGAACGCTAATAATTGATGAAGCTTGGTGGCTGATGCAGTCAGAAGACAGTGCTTCTTTTCTGTTTGGCATTGTAAAAAGGGGAAGAAAATATTGGCTAGGCACCACTACTATTACCCAAGATGTAAATGATTTTATGAAATCTGAATATGGACAGCCCATTATCAGCAACTCCTCTCTACAACTTCTAATGAAACAATCTCCAGCTACGATAGATATTGTAAAAGAAACTTTTAATCTTACTGATCAAGAAAAATATCTACTCTTAGAAGCGCCTATCGGCGAAGGAATCTTTTTTGCGGGCGAAAAGCATGTCTCCATTAGAATAGTTGCCTCTTATACCGAAGACCAAATTGTTACCACAGCGCCAGAAGA
>CAZWQR010000022.1:0-5512 GCA_964636195.1 uncultured Candidatus Saccharibacteria bacterium | reverse complement strand
TGAAGGAAGGGCAATTCTCTCTAGAGTTGCCCTTCTGTGTTAAGAGAGAAAAAAAAGGAGGTGCCACATGTGTCAGAGACTTGGACTTGAATTCTGGCCAAGCGGGATTGATACCCGCTCGGCAAGTTGGCCGAGCGGGTAAGCAGAAGAAATGTTCTGTCTATCCAGAATAGACAGAATAAGAAGGTGTATTCGGCATTGCTTGCTCACTATTGCATAACACGATAGTGACAAGCAGTGAGAGGTATCGTAGCTGGCAGCTACCTTATCTCGCCCGACCCTTCTTATTGGACCGAAACTGCCAGGCAGTAGGTCCGCATTTCTTTAAGTTCTGGCAGAGAGATGAATAAGTATAATTTTTACATCTCTCTGCCTTCCATTTTACTTTTTAATAACAAATCTTCTTTGGTAAACAAAAAAGATCTGTTATTAGGAAGTAAAAATTCATTAAAGGAGGTGAAAAATGAAAACACTTCTTAACCTTTCGGGGCATCCAGTCCCGGAAGGAACGAAGGAGACCTTTGGCAAGGTCGTTTCTGTCCCAGTTCCGAATGTGGATCTGGGTTCGGGAACCGCTGTAGTTAAAGCGGCCAAAGCGCTCGTAACAAGTGCTCTGGAGACCGAGGCCAAAGAGGCCATCCTTCGTGGAGAGGTAGCTGTTCTTTTGCCAGGAGCAAGTGTTCTGGCAGGAGCGGTACTTGCCGTTTTGGTGGGAGTTTCGGGAATATTTCCTAAACTCTACTGGGCGGTAAGAACCGAGGGCGGTTTCGTCCTCTCTGAGGAGCTTGACCTTTCCGGTCTTAGACTGGAAGGTCGATCCTTTAGAGGATAACCCTTGGTCTTCTCCTAGCGCGGTGCCCAGAATAACCGCGCGATATAAATCAATGGGCTAAATAGACATATAAGTACAGACATATGCCTGTACTGAAGATGAAAGTCTATTATCGGCCAAGAGAGTGGTCGACCCTGAATAGGTCCCTTGTGAAGGACTATGGGTAAAAGCAATAACAGCAAACTCTCAAAAAACGAGGAAAATGATAAGATTTCTTATCATTCTCCTCGTCAGCTTTTTAACTTTAATTTAACTCGGAGAGAAAAATTTCTAATTCTATTAGTACTTTTTCTCTCCTAGCTAAGGTTGCCTCTTAGGTATAATAAAAAGAGAGTTAGGAAGAAGATCTTTTTTACCTTTCAACATAGAGAGGCGAAAAGATCTTTGTATCGATGTTCTAAAACAGGGGCACAAATTAATCATAGTTTCAAACTTAAAAAAATAATAAGCTCAATCTCTAAGGTAACCAAGTTTTTTGAGAAGGATATACCAACCTCCTCTTTCTTGATAAAAAGAATAAGCAGTTCGACTAACAGTGGATGTAGAGATATGGAGTTCTTTAGAAATCTTTCTGTAAGGAATACCTTTTGCAATCATTTTAATTGCTTGCCATCGACGAATAATAAATTGTAATTCACTTTCAGTAAAAGCATCGCTTAAAACTTGTTGAACTTCTTGAGAATTTTTAAGAAGCGAGACGCCCCTAAATATTTCTTGAAGATCGGAGTTGGCTAAAAGTTGCTCTGAGGGTATAATATATGTCATAATTAAAATTAATTATTCATTCTAATCTTATTTTAACTATTGTAGCGGTGTATTACAACAAGACTTTTACACAGCTTAATAAAATAGGAGTATGCGCAATACGCAATAAGAATATTTAACAATTTTTTCCCAGAGTGCTGTTGAAAAAATGTAAAATAGACAATGAGGTTTGCTAAGGAAACGAGGCAATCAATCTCTCTTTTTCCTCAAAATCTTTTTTACATCAATTTTTTTCAACAGCACTCTGGGAAAAAGTTGGGATGTGCTTACTTTCGTCAAAGCGTGGCTGAACGTTGGGAGGACAACTCAAGGTTGCGTAGAACTTACGCTTTCTAAAAGAGGAAGAGAGACGAAGCAAATCTCACACGCTTTACCCCTCTAATATTTTAATAGACTTAATTTTTTATCCTTTCGCAAGAGAGGATTTTTTATTTTTTAATTTATGGTAGAATTAAGAAAAGAATAATTAATAAAAATATTAATATTAATTGGAAAATTTTTACAATTATAATAATAGGATTAGTTATCGTTGCTGGAGGCACGTTTTTATTTAAACAAGGTGATTTGTCTATTCCATGGGTCAATCCAACGACCCCAAGAGCAAAAATAAATCCAGAAGATGTAAGCAATATTACAGAAGCAAATAATGAGTTTGCCTTAGATTTTTATTATCATTTGAAAGATGAAGAAGAAGGCAATATTTTTTTCTCGCCTTATAGCATTTCTAGCGCTTTAGCAATGACTTATGAGGGCGCAAGAGGACAGACAGCTAAAGAAATGCAAAATGTATTTTACTTTCCAAAAGACGATAATTTAAGAAGGACAGAATACGCAGAAATGTTTAATAAAATAAATAAAAAGGATAAAGAGTATCAACTTCACACAGCCAATGCCTTGTGGGCAGAAAACGATTATCAGTTTTTAGATGAATATTTTAATATAGTAGAAAAATATTATGGAGGGAAAGTGACTAATTTAGATTTTAAGAGAAATGCTGAAAAAGCCAGAGTAACAATCAATAATTGGGTAGAAGAGAAAACAAATAACAAAATAAAGAACCTAATTCCTCCCCAAGCAGTAAATGAGCTAACAAGATTAGTGCTTACAAACACAGTATATTTTAAGGGCGAGTGGGTTAGACAATTTAATCAAAATGATACCAAAGATAAGGATTTTAGGATAAATAAAGACAATATTATCAGAGTTCCAACGATGGAACGCACAGACGAGGAAGCAAGATTTAATTATGCTGAAAACAATCAGCTTCAAATTCTTGAAATGCCTTATTCTAACAAAGAGCTTTCTATGTTGATTTTGCTTCCAAAAAATAATGATTTGCAAGGATTAGAAAATTCTCTAAGTACTAAAAATTTATCAAAATGGAGGAAGAGTTTAAAAGAAAAAAGGGTTAAAATATTCATTCCTAAATTTAAGTTTAATACCAAGTATTTTATGGCTAAGGACTTGAAAGAGATGGGAATGCCGACTGCATTTTCTGCCTCAGCAGATTTTTCTGGAATGACCGGGGAAAAAGATTTGCTTATAGACCAAGTTATTCACCAGGCGTTTGTTGAAGTAAACGAAGAAGGGACTGAAGCAGCCGCAGCTACTGCCGTTGGTATGGAACCGATGTCTATTGGTTTGAGGAGTAAAACGCCAAAAATACCTATCTTCCGTGCAGACCATCCATTTATGTTTTTAATTCAGCACAATGCAACAGGAAATATTCTATTTATGGGTAGAGTGATCAACCCAACTATTTAATTTTTTTGAGAGAATGGAGAACAAAAAAACAGAGGATAATCCTCTGTTTTTTTAGTTTCTATATTTTATATCGCATTTCGGGGAAGGGAGAATCGGACTCCCGTCGCGCGCACCCCATGCGCGCATCTTACCACTGGACCATTCCCCGAAAAAAGATTTATGGGGTTATAAAAATGGGAGGACGGAATAAGATTATTTTTCTTTAACAAGGGTCCTTTTGCAACGGGTGCAAACCTTAACTCTTTCTCCGGATGGCAAAATAGTCCATTGAAGATTGGGCCTTCTCCTGGTCTTAGGAGTAGGATTATATTTAGACATTTGCGGAAAAGGATCAGCCACAGGTAGAAAATATAATAAACTAAATTCATTTTCATGTTGTTCCCAGATATCCAGATGATAGGGTTAAAATGCTTCCTAGGGGGCAGTATAAAGGAAATGACTTTGAAGAGGTAGTAAAACTATTGACAAAATAGATAAGGTGTGATATAATAAAAGCGTACACAATAGTGTACAAGCACTTTCTAAAAACGATTGCTCCTACCCTCCTGGGAGCAATCAAGGGTAAATCAAAAATTGGTTTGTCCTTGATTGCTTCAAAAAAAACAAAAGGGGGGATTCTCATGAATACAGTAGGACTACAGATTAGCAACTCCGCTCTACGCAAGAGGAGAGCCCTAGGAAGGGCTCTTGACGAAGAGACCTCTCGGCGGAAAACCCGAGAGGAAGTCGCCCGGATTGTGCATCAAAGATCAGGACGGCATGAGAGGATTAGCCTGAGCGACCGCCTTGGCGGTTGCTCTAGAAGATAGCTTTTTGGCCGAGAGGTTTCTCTCGGCCTTTGTTTTGCGACTCAAAAACCGCTCTTAAAGCGGTTTTTGAGTCGGAAAACTGGTGGGACTTGATTATTGTGTGAAAGGGATGAGTGCGGGGTAGGGAAGCGTATCTTCGCTAGATCTTATCTCGTTAAAATGGTAGTGGTGCCTCACCTCATTCTCTCTCCATTCCTTTAGCTTCTAGAACGCTTTAGGGCTTAAGGAAAAGAGCAAAACTCTTGACAAAAATAGGATAGTATGATATAATGTGGATATTCACAGGAAATTTCTTATTAGGGAGGTTCATTGAAAAATAAATAAAAGGATCTAGGAGGCAATAGTTTGCTTACAAAAAATTTTTTGTAACCATGCTATTGTCTCCTGGATAGGAGATAATCGCCTTCGTTCCGACCAAGTCGGAAGAGGCTGATGGAGCCTCAACCATCATCCAATTTTCCCAGCGAAGGCAGAAGAGGAGGTGATCCTCGATGTCGATGAAAATCGAGGATTTGTCCCAAGAGGTTAAAAGTTGGATCGGGTCGGTCCTGAATGGGACCGAGTTGCAGCACCTCGAAATAGTTGAGGTGCCGAAGGGAGAATTCCCCAGCGTAGGCTGGGGAACTACGGACCTCTTTGGCTCCAATTTAGAGCCAGAGAAGCAAACTGTCTGCTTTTTCCCTTCGGAAGAGTGGGAAAAAGCGGAGACTTGCAGAGAAGTCTCCCACAACGGCGTTAATACGTCGTGGGAGGACTTTCTTCTCGGCCGTCGAGTCGGCCGAGGAGGAATGGGCATCATTGAGCCCACTCTCTATAAAGGCCTGTTCTCTGGCCGGGAGGCAGTCCCGGCAGAAGTGGGTTATACCCAAGAGCACCCGACGGTGCTCAGGCTAAGACTTTTTCTTCCTGACCCGGCGCGGAAGACGCGCCGGCAGGAAAAAAAAGAAGCGCGTAAGCGCTTCGCGCAGGAGCAGTTTGATTTCCTGCGCGATAAGGGCTTGTCTGCCAAGCTGGCTTCGCGCATAATGCGGGAAGCCGGACCCGGATAAGTCCGCGAGGCCTATGCTCTGGCGGAGGATTGGCTTCGCATAATCCGGAGCCAAGCGCCGGAAGAAACTGCCCCGAGGGCGGTTATCGACGCCCTGGACCAGATTTTTTCTGGTCTTGGTGCGGATGGCAAATTAGGGCGGCAACGGATCGCCGCCGCTCTTAAAGTAGTGGGCCTATGGGCCCCGGAAGGAAACGCCACGAATATGTGGCGAATCTTCAAAGGTGCACACTTAATAGCCATTTGGGCGGGGATGAAAATCCTTGCCCAAATGGAAAAAGAGGCAACGACCGA
>CAZWQR010000021.1:0-7135 GCA_964636195.1 uncultured Candidatus Saccharibacteria bacterium | reverse complement strand
AACAGCGCTAAAAAACCTGGTTATAGTGGAACCGCCATTTACTCTAAAAAAGAACCTAAAAAGGTCATTACAGAGATTGGCTTAAAGGAATTTGACAATCAGGCCAGAATGTTAAGATTGGATTTTAACGACTTTATTCTAATAAATTTTTATATCCCTCATGGCGGCAGGAATAAGCAGCTTTTAAGTTATAAACTGGAAGCTTATGAAGCCATTATCGCTTATCTTAAAAAGTTAA
The DNA here is from genome assembly GCA_964636195.1 of uncultured Candidatus Saccharibacteria bacterium. Taxonomy (GTDB): domain Bacteria; phylum Patescibacteriota; class Minisyncoccia; order Minisyncoccales; family PEYH01; genus CAZWQR01. The sequence continues at coordinate 6,897 of CAZWQR010000021.1, read as the reverse complement.
AGAACAAAAAGACGGTAATCGCGGGCGATTTCAATGTTGCTCACAAAGAGATTGATTTAGCCAGACCCAAAAATAATCAAAATAGCATTATGTTTACCAAAGAGGAAAGAGAAAAAATTGATGAAATTATAAAGCTTGGTTTTTCTGATTCTTTTAGGCAATTTAATAATGCAGGCGGTAATTACACTTGGTGGCCTTATTTTCGTCAAGCCAGAGAGAGAAATTTGGGTTGGCGTATTGACTACATTTTTGTTTCCCAGAAAATAGCGCTAAAAGATGCTTTTATTGACAGCAAAGTTATGGGTTCTGATCATTGTCCAATTGGTGTAAAAATGGAATAAACTTTTTTATCTTGTGCTTAGTCCGACTAAGCACAACGTAGACACAAGGTAGGAACAAAAAAATGAGGAAAATAGAATGAAGATTTTTATAGGAAAAGATAAAAATATCATAGATTTAATGAGAAAAGCTGGTTATCGGCCTTTGGGGCAAATGGGCGATGAATTAAGTTTTGTAAGAGAAATTAATACTTTTAAATATCCTCGTTTTCATGTTTATATAAAAGAAAGAAAAGATGGTTTTGGAATTAGTATTCACTTAGACCAGAAAAAACCCGTTTATCAAAGAGCTCATAATGCAGAGTATCGAGGAGAATTAGTTGAAAAAGAGTTAATGAGATTGAAAACTTTTTATGAGAATCATTAAGCCTTATTGCTAGAATCGCAATATCTCGCTTTGCAAGCACCATAAGCAAGGCCCTAGGCATTTGGTTAAATGTTACAAAGAAAGGACTACAAAGGATTATACCAATGGAGATTTAAAGTGTTCTAAGCGTGGAGAATAATTGGCTAGAGAGACGATGCTTTACGGAAAACCAACCAATAAAATAATTTAAAGAAAAATTTTTATTAAATCTTAATATGTTAATTGCTATTACATCTTTAGGTCCTAATTTAGATTCTTTAATCGATCCTCGTTTCGGGCGAGCGGCTTACTTTCTAATTCTTAATGAAAAAGGCAAGCTTCTAAAGAGTCTTAAAAATCCCGGAAATGAAGCCGTGAGAGGAGCAGGGGTTTTTGCTGGCCAAATGATTATTGACGAGAAAGCAGATGTTGTGATTACCCACAATATTGGACCAAACGCTCTAAGAGTTTTGGAATCCTCAAAAGTTGAAATGTTTTTAGTCGAAGAAAATTTAACAGCCAAAAAGGCATTTCAGAAATATCAAGATGAACATTGATATCTTAAAAAAAGGACAAAAAGCTACTCTAATAGCTGGTTTTACAACCTTGTTTTTTGCTTTAGCAAAAGCTATCATTGGTTTTATCTCTGGAAGCATTGTTTTAATGGCTGATGCTGTCCATAGCGGAGCAGATGCTTTTTCTACAGCTACTGCTTGGTTTGGTTTAAAGATAGCTAAAAGAGAACCAACAGAAAAATTTAGATACGGATTTTACAAAGCAGAGAACATTACTGCTTTGATTATATCAGGTTTAATATTCTTCGCTGGCATTGAAATAGTCAAAGGAAGCTGGAATAAACTGTTTGTTGAATACGAGCTTGGAATTCCTTATTTGGCAATTAGTTTGGCAATTCTTGACGCTATTTTTATGTTTAAGGTTGGCACCTATGAAATGAGAGTAGGCAAAAAAATAAATTCCCAAAGTTTAATAGCTGATGGCAGAGAGTCTAGACTTCACCTGTTTTCTTCTTCCTTAGTCTTGGTTGGCCTCTTAGCCGCTTTTCTAAATATTCCCTATATAGAAGCTGCTTTTGGAATTATTATAGCTTTTGTTATTTTTCAAGCCGGTTTTGAATCAGCCAAAGATTCCATATTTGCTTTAATGGATGTTTCTCCGAACAAAAAAATAGAAAAAAAGATTGAAAAGATATTAAAAGATAATTTAAAAGGTTTTCAGGACTTAAAATTGAGAAAATCTGGTCCTTTCATCTTTGGAGAAGTAAAAGCAGAAGTCAAAAAACAGCTTTCTGTAAAAGAAGCCTATAAAATTTCTTTAGCTATTGAACAAAAAGTTAAAGAGAAGGTAAAAGAAATAGATTCTTTTATGGTTTCTTTGAGCCCTCACAAAACAAATGTTCATAAGATTTGCATTCCAATTAAAAAAGACTCAGAGATTTCTGAATATTTTGCCAAAGCCAATAAATTTCTTTTTGTGGAATTAGACAATCAAAAAATAACAAAAAGAAGCCTTAGAAATAATCCTTTTAGAGTTAAGAAAATGAGGGCTGGCTTGAAAACAGCGGAATGGCTGGCAAAAAACAATATTGATACAGTGATTACTAAAGAAATAGGCCCTATCTCCTTGCATTCTTTAAGAGACGAAGCTATTGAAGTGTATCAAACCAAGTATATAAAAGTTAAAGATATTCTTGATAGTTTTTTAAAGGGCGAATTAACAGAATTAACCGTTCCAACAAGAGAAAAATAATGAAAACTATTGCTATTACCGGTGGAAAAGGGGGAACCGGCAAATCCACTTTAGCTGTTTTGACAGCTAGAAAACTAGCTAAAAACAATAAAGTAGTTCTTTGTGACTGCGATGTAGAATGTCCAAATGATTATTTAATTTTAGGAAGAAAACTAGGGCAACCAAAGGCAAGGAGCTATGCTGAATTTCCAAAGCTTAATAAAAAAAAATGCATTAAATGCGGGTTGTGTGTAAAGGTTTGTAAGAATAATGCTATTTTTCAAAAACCAGGAGAGTATCCTGTTTTTATTAAAGAGTTATGTTCTGGTTGCGGCGCCTGCCAAGCAGTTTGCCCGGTAGGAGCCATTGAGACCCAAAAAGAAGAAACAGGTAAGATTTATTTAAATGAAGTAGATAATTTTTTGTTAGTTACAGGAGTAGCTAAAGCAAGAATAGAAGAGACTGGGCCGATTGTTGAGCAAACAAAAAGTTTTGCAGAAAAGATAAAAACCGATTATTTAATTCTTGACACAGCAGCTGGCACTCATTGCCCGGTTATTTCTGCTCTTATAGATAGTGATTTAGCTTATGTCGTAACAGAACCAACGCCAATGGGAGCTTTTGACTTAAATTTAATATTGGATTTATGTAAAAAACTAAAAGTGCCTGCAGAAATAATTATCAATCAATCTGATCTAGGGGATAAGAAAGAGATAAAACAAATAGCCAAAAAGTTTAAAGTAAAAATTAAAGAAGAAATTTCTTATTCAAGAGAAATAATTGATAAATATTCAAAAGGCAAATTATGAAAATAACTATAATTTATGATATTACTGCTTAAAAGTTAAGAGCTGATTGGGGATTTTCGGCTTTAATTGAAGCAGGAACAAAAATTTTATTTGATACTGGAGCCAATGGCAAAATTTTGCTTGATAACTTGATAATATAAAAATTCCAGGCATTGAGCTATTGGATATTAACGAGGTTTTTATATTTCACAAGCAAGGAATTGTTTTAATAGTTGGCTGTTCTCGTCCTAATATGAAGCTTATTCTGGATACTGCTAAACAATTTGGGAAGCTTTATGGTATTATTGGCGGACTGTATGGATTTTCTGATTTTGAATTGTTTAAAGATTTACAATTAATTTGTCCAACTCACTACACTCAACACAAGGCAGAAATTAGAGATTTTTATCCTGAACAATGTGTTGACGGGGTCGGTCAAATTATTGAAATTAATGGAGGAAGAGCTTAAAGAAATCAAATATCAAGTTTTAAACTGTAAAAAATGTCCTCTTCACAAGACAAGGCTCTATCCTGTGATTGGAGAAGGCAATCACCAGGCAGATGTAATGTTAATAGGGGAGGCTCCTGGTTTTCACGAGTCAAAAACAGGCCGTCCTTTTTGCGGAGCAGCTGGGAGAATCCTAGATGAATTACTTGAGTTTGCTGGCATCAAGAGAGAAGATATATACATTACCAATATTTTAAAATGCCGGCCTCCAAAGAACAGAGATCCCCAAGAAGAAGAAATAAAAGCCTGTTCTCCTTATTTAGAAAAACAGATTCAGCTTATTAATCCAAAAACAATTTGTCCCTTAGGAAATTATGCTACTAGGTATATTCTTAAAAAATATGGATTGGAAGATAAAATTGATGGCATTTCAAAAATTCATGGCAAAGTTTTTGAAAAAGAAAAAAGAATTATTCCTCTTTATCATCCAGCAGTAGGGCTTTATAGGGCAAATATGAAGGAAGTTTTAAAACAAGACATTAAAAAGATTTTATGAAAATTGTTGTTCTAAGCGGCAAAGGGGGAGTTGGTAAGAGTTTAGTTTCTTCCTCTTTATCTATTTTGTTTCAGAAAGAAAGCAACCTTTTGCCCTTGGCTTTGGATTGTGACGTTGATACGCCCAACTTAGCTGTTTGGCTAAACGAAATAGGTAGATGGGAAAAGAACAAAAAGATTAGTCTTTCTGAAAAACCTGACATTGATAACAGTAAGATTAAAAATGCCAAAACTTGTGTTGAAAAATGCAAGTTCAATGCCTTAAAGGTAAAAAATGGAAGATTAGAGCTAAATCCTTTTTTATGCGAAGGTTGTGGAGCCTGCGAGGTTTTTTGCCCAAAGGGAGCCATAAAAATGAAATCAGTGAAGAATGGGTCTATAAAAGTTAAAAAAACCAAGTATGGTTTTTATTTGGTTGTTGGTCAGCTTTTTCCAGGAGAGACTGGCTCGGGAAAAATAGTAGAAATTCTTAAGAAGGAAGCTGAAAAATATGAACACGATGTTACGATTATTGATTCTGCTCCCGGTACCGGTTGCCCAGTAATTGCTGCCTTAAAAGATGCTAATTTAGCTCTTTTAGTAACAGAACCTACGCTTTCAGCTTTTTCTGATTTAAAAAGAGTTTTTAAGTTAATTCAATATTTTAAGATAGATTGGAAGTTAATTATTAATAAATGGGATATTAATCTGAAAAACACTAAAGAAATTGAAAAGTGGGGAAAGGGCCATATTTTAGGAAAGATTAGCTACGATAAAAAGATTTTTCAGTCTGTTGCCAGATTAAAGCCAATTATAGAAACAGATTTAAAAGCTAGAAAAGAAATTGAGAAGATTTTTAAGCTATTATTGACAGAAAACAAATATTAATAGCATAGAGTTATAAAAGATTTTTCTAATAAAAGAATTGGAGTGTTGGGCAAAGGCGGCAGTGGGAAAAGCACTATTACTGTATTGTTAGCTAAAGCCCTAGCTAAACAGAATTACAAAGTCTGTGTTTTTGATGCTGATTCAACAAATGTTGGCATTTACCAAGCCCTAGGTTTTGATAAATCTCCCAAGTCTTTAATGGACTATTTTGGCGGCACTGTTTTTTATGGAGGAGCAGTCAGTTGTCCTGCCGCCTTTGATTAGAACCAATCATCTTTTACCAGAAGCCAGAGAACACGAAAAGGAGCATTCTTCTCTTGTCTTTTTGGCTGGAGTTACTCTGGCTCTTTGTATAGTTTTAACAAAGTTATAATGAATTAACTCTAATCGACGATGAAGCTGTCTCTTCGGAGCCAGTTTTTTATATCAAAAGAAGCTCACTTTAAAGCAGGCTTTATACAAAAGAGCTTCAGCGGAGGGAAGGATTCAAAACCCCGATAATGATCAAGAATTGGGAGCTTATCATTATTATAGAATCTTTGCAGGATTCTGTCTTAGAGTACTTGGCTACCTCCGCTGTCAAGGAGATTTGCATATCTTGTATCTATATTCTCAACAAAAATATAACAATTAGTCAACCTCTTATTGACTCCTCTATGAACCGCCTGGCGGTTCATAAAAATTAGTGCACAAACTATATTTGTATGTCTTTATATATAATTTGCGAGAAATTTACTCTTTGACTATAATATTAGTATGCCAGAGCTACCCGAAGTTACAACTATGGTTAGGGGTTTGAAAAAAAAGGTTTTGAAAAGAACCATTGTTGACATTTGGACTGATTCAGAAAAAAACATTAAAAAACCAAGAGAATTTGAAGATTTTAGACAGGGCTTGATAAGGGCAGAGATTAAATCCGTTAAAAGAAAGGGGAAGTTGCTTCTTTTTTATTTTGATAACCAAAAAGTTTTGATTGTTCATCCTAAAATGAGCGGCCATTTTCTTTTTGGCCAATGGGAGAAGAAAGGGGGCCATTGGAAGCCCGTTAAAAAAGGAGCGTTTGAAGATCCGATGAACCGCTATATTCATTTGATCTTTTTTTTAGACAATAGCCAAATGCTGGCTTTTTCTGATCTAAGAAAATTTGCCAGAATTGAGCTTTGGGACAGAACTAATTTAAGCAAAGCAGAGATTTTAAAAGATATTGGCTTCGACGCCCTAGAAGTTAGTTTAAAGGAGTTTGAAGAAATTATTAAAAAAGCAAAGAAAAAGAAGATAAAACAGGCCTTGATGGACCAAAAACTAATTGCTGGCATTGGCAATATCTATTCTGATGAAATGCTTTTTGAGGCTAAGATATCTCCTTTTAAAGAAGCGAACAAATTAAAGAAAAAGGAAATTAAAGCTCTCTTTGAGGCAATGAAAGAAGTTTTGAAAAAGGGGATAAGGATGTCGGGTTCTAGTATTTCAGATTTTAGAAAAATTGATGGTAAAAAAGGTGATTTTCAAGAGTTTTTGAAAGTTTATCATAGACAAGGTAAAAAATGTGTAAGATGCGGCTCTATTATACAAAGAGAGAAGATAGGCGGTCGTTCTACCCATTTTTGTCCTAAGTGCCAAAAAGTTAATCATTAATTTAAGGCGCTGAGTTAACAAGATTAGCACTAAAGATGTTGCAACAGTGCTTAAATTAATGGTCAGCTTATTTCGCTTATTAAGGCTGGTTGATTGAAAAAATAACTCAAAATAAAAAGCAAATCTTGAGAGTTATAGCCATCAAAGGGTTTTCAAGGGCCCTTGATAGCAAGC
>CAZWQR010000020.1:0-7218 GCA_964636195.1 uncultured Candidatus Saccharibacteria bacterium | reverse complement strand
TAATTAGAAGAACCTGCTGCGCAGAACCTTGAAATTAAATTATTCATATATATTTTAAACGAAATTTAATTATGGAAGATTATAAAATAGAAATAGGAGGCAAGACGATTGAAGTCTCCATAGACAATCTAGCAGAACAAGCTAATGGTAGTGTCTTTGTTAAAATGGGAGAAACCTTAGTGTTGGCTACGGCCACTATGTCTCCCTCAGACTTAGAAAACCTAGATTTCTTTCCTTTAACCGTAGAGTATCAAGAAAAATTCTACGCTATTGGAAAAATTTTGGGCTCTCGCTTTGTGCGAAGAGAAGGAAGGCCTTCAGAAGGAGCAATTCTTACTTCCCGCCTAATTGATAGGACCATAAGGCCTTTGTTTCCACAAGGTTTGAAAAGAGAAGTACAAGTAATTGTTACCTGTTTCTCTTTTGACGAAAAAAACGATCCCGATATCGTAAGTATCATCGCCGCCTCGCTGGCTTTGGGAATTTCAGACATCCCTTGGCAAGGCCCGATTGCCGCCAGCCGACTAGCAGGAATAAAAGAAAAAGAAGTTGTAAATCCCGACTATGACCAACGCAAAAAAGCTGACTACGAAATAACAGCTTGTGCTCTAAAGGAAGGCAATGAATTGCTAATCAATATGCTTGAAGCTGGAGCAAAAGAAATAAAAGAAGAGAAAGTTTTTAACGCCATCGCCAAAATCAAACCGGCTCTAGAAAAATTGGTGGATTTTGAAGAAAAAATCATTCAGGAAAACGGTAAGGAAAAAATAACAATAGAGAAACCTGTTTTCAAAGAAATAGATGAACTGATTGAAAAAAATTATGCCAAAAAATTGGAACAAGCAATGTTCCAGCCCTCACATATTGCAAACAAAAGACAAATGCAAGCGCTGCAAAAAGAGATAAGGGACACAGTTAAAGAAAAGTTTGGAGAGGATAAAATCAGTTATGCCAATGAGGTTATAGAAAATATACTTCATAGAATCCTGACTGAAAATGTGCTTCAAAACAACAAAAGGCCTGACGGGAGAGGGCTTGATGAGATAAGAAAAATAGATTCTAAAGCTGGAGTCCTGCCAAGAACCCATGGTTCAGCCATCTTTATAAGGGGAGCTACCAAATCTCTTTCCAGCGTTACTTTAGGATCGCCCAACGACCAACGTTTAATTGAGGAAATGGAGTTCCAGGGCAAAATTCGCTTTATGCATCACTACAACTTCCCGCCCTACTGCTCTGGCGAAGTAAAAAGAATAGGCAGTCCTAGCAGAAGAGAAATCGGCCATGGCGCCTTGGCCCAAAAAGCCTTAAAGCCCATTATCCCTGACGTTGAAGCATTTCCCTATACTATAAGAGTAGTTACTGAAATACTTTCTTCTAATGGCTCTACCTCAATGGCTTCGGTCTCTTCTTCATCTTTGGCTTTAATGGACGCCGGCGTACCAATAAAAAATCCTGCCGCTGGTATTGCTATGGGAATTATTCAATCAGAAAAAAATTACAAAATCCTCACTGATATTCAAGGCCCAGAAGATCATTATGGAGGAATGGATTTCAAAGTAGCAGGTACAAAAGAGGGGATAACTGCTATTCAGTTAGATGTAAAAATAAAGGGCTTGAATATGCAAATGATTGACGAAGTCCTAGAAAAAGCAAAAATAGCTAGAGAAAAAATACTTAAAAACACTGCTGAAACTTTAGATAAGCCAAGGGAGCAATTGTCTAAATACGCTCCTAAAATTTTCAAAACAAAAATCCCCAAAGAAAAAATCGGCCTGGTCATCGGCCCAGGAGGCAAGACAATAAATGAAATAATTGATCAATGCGAAGCCGAAATAGACATAGAAGAAAACGGGAATGTCTTTGTAACCGCTGACAAAGAAGAATCGGCCCAAAAAGCCATTGACTGGATTAAGTCGCTCACTAGGGAGGTTGAAGTAGGAGAGATCTATCAAGGCACAGTAAGAAAAATTCTAGATTTCGGAGCTTTTGTGGAAATTCTACCCGGCAAAGACGGACTGGTCCACATTTCCCAACTATCTGACTCTCACGTAAAGAGAGTAGAAGACGTATTGAAGCTTAATCAAAAAATTCCAGTTAAGGTTATCTCAATAGACAAACAAGGGAGGATAAATCTCTCGCTCAAGGAAGCAAAAAGGGATAAAAAATAACCTGTGAGTAATTTACTCTAAATAATGCCTGTTAAATATGTTAATATGTTTACAAGAGTTTTAATTCTAAAACAGGCAATTTTTGTTTTGCCAAAAAGATATGGCTGAAGAAACGGTGAGCAAGCTTAATATCCCTCCGCAAGCTATAAGAACAATGAAAAAGGACCTCTCTGGCATCACTCACGGGCGATGGGATTTAGCTTTCCAAGAAAGCGAATTAATGGCCTTATTAGAAAAGTACAGGCAAAGACTTCTGAGTAAAGAAGAGGCAGAGCAAGAAAAAGAAAGAGCAAAAGAAGAAGAAATCGCAAAAAGGATAAGAGAAAAAGCGAGGGAAGAAGCACAAAAAGAAAAATCAGAGCAAGAAAAAGAACCAAAACTAGAAGAAAAAACACTGGGGCTGAAAAAAGAACCAGAGAAAGAAGAAAGAGAGGAAGAAGAATTGGAAATAGCTAAAAAAATTAGGGAAAGAGCCCTAGAAAGAGAAAAATTTGTTAAAGCAAAGATAGAAAAAGAGACAGACGAGGAATTACTTGCTCAAGAGGAAAAATTAAGAGAAGAAGAAAAAAGAAGAAACGAAAAAGAACTAGCTAGGCGCAAAGAAGAGCTTGAAAACTCTCTAAAAGAACTAGCAAAACAAAGGATTCCGCTGGAAGAAAGCAAGGATTACTATCTAGACCAAAAAACCAAGATTGAAAAAGATTTACAGCCAATTCTAGAAAGCGAAAAACGAATAGAAGAAAATATTAAATTCATAGAAAATATAGAAAATACTGCCATTACTCCCAGGCAAAAGAAAAAAGCAGAACAAGAAAGACAATTAGCCGAAAAAGAAAGAGAAGCAGTCGAACAACAGCGCTGGGATTTTGAGCAAAAAAAACGCAAAGTTGAAAAACAATTACAAGAAATCAATTTTGGCTTTCAGCAGATAGCCCAGCAAGAAGCAAAAATAAAACAAGAAATTCAAGATGTTGAAAAAGAAATACAAAAAATCGATCAGGAAAAAGAAAAAGCAGAAATTCAGACACAAATAAGCCGGCTAGCAAAAGAAAAAGCAGAATACGCTAAGCTTAAGAATAAAATTGTAGAAGACAGAAAAGAAATTGAAGAAAAACTAGCGGAAATAATCACCCGAGAAGAAAAAATAGAAAAAGAAATCAGCTATATGCAACAAGAAGAAGCTTTGGCTGAAGGCGATGATAAGCAAAGAATCGAAAAGGAAAGAGCAAAGCTTGAAGAAATCCGTTCTAAGTTAGAAAAACAGCGTTGGCACATAGAAGAAGAAAAGCAAAAAGTAAGATTAGAAGAAAACAGAATAAATATCAAATACGATAAAATTCTAGAAAAAGAAAATCAGCTGAGAAAAAGAGTTCAAGAAATAAACATCCTATTGGGAATAGAGGTGCCTCAAAAAGTTCAAAAAGCTCAACAAGCAGAAAAAAAGGAGGAAGAGAAATGGCAGGAGAAGCAAGAGGCAGAAAAAGAAAAAGGAGAAATTGAGGAAGAAAACCTGCACGAGCTCGCTAAAAAGAAAGAAGAATCAAAAGTCAGAAAGGAGGCTTCAAAGCTTCAAGAAAAAACAATTAAAGAAACCAAACCAAAGCCTTTCGGCGCTCCCAAAGAAGAGAAAGAGGGAGAGGAGGAAGAAGAACCTGAAGCCAAACAGGAATTGGAAAAAATAGAAGAAAAAAAGAAAAGAGAAGCCCTCCTAAAGCGCCTCAGAGAAAAAAGAAAAGAGGGAATAAAAGAAAAAGAAGAGCAAATTCTTCAAAGAATAAGGCAAGGAGTTTCTGGCGCTAGAAATAGCCAACAAAGCCTTTACCAACCGACCCCAGAAAATCGAACTCCACAGCCACCCACGCCTATGATGAGCATTAGCCCGGAGCAAGCAGGCAGCCAACGATGGAAAAAAATTGCCTTAATCGCTGGGGTAATAATGATTATTGCAGTAATAATTGGCTTTTGGTATTGGTTTGTTAATATAAGAGGAAAAGAACCGAGTCCCGCGCCGACTCCAACCCCTCTCCCCACCGAGAGCGCGGAGCCCACGCCTACTCCCGCCCCTGAACCCCAAAAGCCCGATCCATTAATATCAGTATACAGCACAATACCCGGGCAAATTAGCACAGACGAAGATCTAATCAACTTTATCAACGAACTTTACAACAGCACCAATCTAGAAAAAGAAAAATTTACGAGAATTCTTCTTCAAAGCTCAGAAAGCAGACAATATCTTGGTCTAAAAGAAATCCTGCCAGCAATTGATCTTGACCCACCTAGTATCTTTTTTGACCAATTAAAAAACCAAGCTACTTTCTATTATTACCCCACAGAAAACTATAATGTCTTTGGCTTTTCAGCCGAAATAGCCACAAGCTCCAACAGCGATTCTGTTAAAAGCATTATGTTAGCATGGGAGAATACTCTTCCAAGCCAACTAACATTACTGGCGTCAAAATTAAACGAAGAAGGCCTAAACCAAAATACTAGCTTTAAAGAGTTGCCTTCTTCGCTTCGCTATCTTACCCTTCAAAAAACACCTGATTGTTACGGAGCTTGTTATATCGTAGCTAACAACAAATTACACTTTGCAACTTGCTGCAATGCTATTGCCGCTATTCTTAAAAACGAACAATGAAAAAAGAGTTTTTAGAAAAACAAAAATTAAGCTTAGAAAAAAAGAAAAAAGAGCTTGAAAAAGAGCTTAAAGGTTTTGCTAAAAAAGACCCCCAATTAAAAGGCAACTGGGACTCTAATTTCCCTGAGTTTGACGGTTCGGAAACCGGCGGCTCACGGCTAGAAGTCGCCCAAGACGAAGTAGAAGAATATCTAAAAAGACTTCCACTAGAGCAAGCAATGGAACTTAAGCTCCAATTAATAGAAAAAGCGCTTGAAAAAATAAAAAACAATAAGTATGGCAAATGCGAAAAGTGCCACAAAAATATCTCTAAAAAAAGATTAGAGGCCTGCCCAGAAGCACTTTACTGTATTAAATGCAACAACGCTCTTAATAATTAAAAAATCCTTCTTAAAAAGGATTTTTAAACTGGCTCGCTTGAGCAGTTTTTTCATTTTTTTTCAATAAGCAAAAGGGTTTTTGGCTCCTCTAACGTCAAAATGCAGGTGGCAGCCAGAAGGGCCAGCAGGAATAGTATGCCCTGTATGGCCAATATAGCCAATGATTTGCCCTTGAGAAACTTTTTGGCCGCTGCTTACCGCTGTCTTTGACATATGCCCATAAAAAGTAACTACTCCGTTGGGATGTAAAATCCTCACATAATTGCCCGCTCTTGTATCATAGCCAGTTCGCTGCACCTCTCCGCCAGCGGCGGCGTAAATAGGAGAACCGCACTTACCCGTAGAAAAATCAATAGCATTATACCAATGAAGGCCTTGAGTAATTCTATAAGGAGAAGGCACTGGACAGATAAAGTAAGAATTGGGAATAGCAGTATTGACATAAACAGAACTGCTTTTTGATACAACTGGTTTTTGGCCCCCAGGAATTATTAAAATATCACCCACAAAAATTTCTGCTTTGTCGCCAAGATTATTATAATCTGCTATCTCTTGACCCTTAACCTTATAAAGCTCTGCTAACTCGCTTAAAGTGTCTCCCTTTTTTACAATATGCAAAACTCCGCTAACCGGAAGAATAATTAAGTTGTCGCCCGGATTGATAGCTGATCTGCTGTTTAAATCATTTGCCCAAAGCAAAGTGCTCAAACTAATATTAAATTGCTCGGCAATGCTACTCAGAGTATCGCCAGATTGTACAATATATTCGCTTATGCCTACTTCATCGTGGCTTTCTGTTAAGCTCTCCCCGCCGAAAGCAGCCAAGCTCTTAAAATTAATCACTGCTGGAGCAGAAACAGCCTTTAAACTATTTGCCTGCAAAGAATAGATGTCTGGATAATCCTTTCTCTCTTCGCCCTGAGAAAGGGTAGAGCTCTCTCTGGGCTGCTGGCCGGTAATCAAAAAATTGCCGTTAGAATCAGAACGCCCCGAATAGAGAGTGAACAACAAAACAATTATCAAAAACAGAAAGCAAAAAAAGGGCTTAACTAACCTTTTAAGCCACAACTTGATTATTTTATTATTACAAATCTTAGAAATGCCTTTTCAACAAATAGCAGTTTTGCTGCTCTCTGCTGAATTAACTAATCTCTTGAATCTTTTTTCATTTAATACCAAAATAAAGCTAAAGTCAACCCTTTTTTTCCACAAATGGACCTATTTGACAAAAAAACAATTAAGCAAACTTTAAAGAACTTGCCTGCCTTAAAAAAATTTGGGCAAAATTTTTTAATTGATAAAAATATATTGAAAAAAATAGCCGAAGCTGCCAAGCTGACAAAAGACGACATTGTCTTAGAAATCGGGCCCGGGTTAGGGAGCCTAACCCAAGAGCTAGTCAAAAAGTCCAAGAAAGTAATTGCCATAGAAAAAGATAAAAGGATGGTAAAACTCTTAAAAAATAATTTAAAAGCCGCTAATCTGCGAATAGTGGAAGCAGATGCCTTGTATGGAGACTATTCTTTGCCTAAAAACTACAAATTAATTGCTAATCTTCCTTATAATATTTCCGTGCCTTTAATTAGAAAATTTTTAGAAGCACAAAGGCCTCCTAAAATAATGATTTTAATGACTCAGCTTGAAGTAGCTGAAAAAATCTGCTCTCAAAAAACAAGCATATTGAAAATCGCTGTTGAGTTTTACGGAAAAGCAGAATTTCTATTTAAGGTGCCCAAGGAAAAATTTTTGCCCCAGCCCAAAGTGGATGGAGGAGTAATAAGGATAGATAAAATTCAAAAAAGCATTCCTAATATTGACGAAAAGAAATTCTTTGAGCTGCTAAAAAGCGGCTTTGCTTATCCCCGAAAAACAATCCTTAACAATCTAAGCAAGAAGCTAAAAATTGAAAAAGGCGAAGTGTTAAAATTATTTGAAAAAGCTGACATTAACCCCAAAAAAAGGCCTCAAGACATTGATTTTAAGCATTGGGTAAAACTTTTTAATAGTTTTCATAATTGATTTGTGCTAAAAT
>CAZWQR010000019.1:0-8516 GCA_964636195.1 uncultured Candidatus Saccharibacteria bacterium | reverse complement strand
TATTCTAAAATCGCAAGCTACTTTAAAATAGCTGACCAAAATTCAGAACCAGGAGACATTATCTCGCAAAAAGAAGAAGGGCTAATAAGAAGCACTGCTCCCTATGATAACGATATGGTTGGAGTAATAGTTGAAAAGCCAGCCATTGCTTTTAATAAAAAAAATACTTCCACGCTTCCTATTGTCTCTTATGGCGAAGCTATAATAAAAGTGACTAACAAAAATGGAGAGATTAAAAAAGGAGATTTTATAACTTCTTCTGATAACCCCGGCGTGGGACAAAAAGCAACCCAGGCCGGCATGGTAATTGCAAAAGCCCTAGAAAGCTCTAATCAAGAGCTAGATACAATAAATGCTTTTGTAGAAATCCAGTATTATAATACCAGTAAAGGCCTGTCAAATAGCATCATCGGCTCCATTATCAAGTCGCTAGAGACGCCTGAAAACCTGCCAGAAGTTCTTAGATATCTCTTTGCTCTTCTTTTGGCAGGGCTCAGTTTCTTAGTCGGCTTTATCTCGTTTATTAAAGCCCTAAGAAAAGGGACAGAGGCAATTGGTAGAAACCCGCTGGCAAAAAGAAGCATAACTGCAGCTATGATCTTCAATTTAATTGGAATTATTATTATCACCCTAGCTGGACTGGGGATAGCGTTATTTGTTATACTTTATTAATATTCAATATTATTAATATTCAATATTAACCAAACGCCAATGTTAGAATATTTAAGCTCACAACTTCTAAACATAATAATCCTTGCTCTTTTAGCGCTTAATTTACTTTTTTTAATTTTGCTTCTAGCTAAAAACCAACGAAGCAAAAAACTAACTCTCTCCTTTGAGGGCTCGGAAAGCACCCAGCAAAGAATCAATGATTTGATTGTTTCTGAAATGAAACCAATTATTATGGAAGCAAATAAAAAAATCCTAGAACAAGTTGAAACGATAAGGTCTTCTTATCAGGAACAAATTGAAGAGGTTTTTCAAACAATGGATTCTCAAAGCAACAATCTTTTAAAAGACCTTTCTTTGCAGAACAATAAAATAAAAAACAGCATAGAGGCCTTAAATAAAAAAATAGAGAATGACTACTCAATACTCCATCAGACGATTGTAGATAAACAAAAAGAGCTTTATGCCGCCGGAGAAGAACAGCTAGCCCAGGAACTGCTTAATATCAGAAAAGAACACAAGCAGGCCACAGGCTTTCTTTTAAAGCAAGCCCAAGAGGAATTAAAAAACTCGGGTCAGGAATTTGTAAAACAACTCTCCCCTGTCTATCAAGAAGCAGTTAAAAATATTGAACAAAAAATATCCTTGACCCAAGAAGAAATCACAAACTACAAACAAAAGCGCTTTAGACAACTAGACCAAGAGATTTACCAAAAACTAGGCCAGATTGCCAAGGAAACAATAGGCAAAGTAATTGACCTTTCTACCCATGAAAAGCTGATTAAAAGAGCATTAGAAAAAGCTAAAAAAGAAATGTTCTAGTTGAATTTCTAATTTTGACTTTTGAATTTTGAATAAATTTTGAATATAAATTAATTTTGAATCTAAGCACCTAAACCTAAATATAAAAACGATTATAACTTAGAGAAAAGAACGACTAAGCTCGGAGAAAAAATTATCTATTTCTGCCGAGCCATAAAAAAGGATACCATTACAAAACCAATCATTAGACAATTGGTTCGCTCGCAAACAAGTATCGGAGCTAATTATATGGAAGCTAATGGAGCAAGCTCTAAAAAAATTTCAAAAATAAAATTATATAAAAAAGAAGCGCAAGATACCAAACATTGGTTGAGAATGATTGCTATAGCCGTTCCGCAAAAAAAGATCAGAATTCAAAATTAGAAATTAAGTAACTATGGAAAAAGCTTTTAAAACTTTAGCAGATAAAATAATCACTACCGAAGAATTAAACTTTATCCTGCAAGAAATCAACCAAATCCACAATTTGGTTTTTAAAGAAACAAATAAGCTCCTGAGTAAAAAGCTGGATGAAATTAAAA
The DNA here is from genome assembly GCA_964636195.1 of uncultured Candidatus Saccharibacteria bacterium. GTDB lineage: Bacteria > Patescibacteriota > Minisyncoccia > Minisyncoccales > PEYH01 > CAZWQR01. Next base: position 6,504 of record CAZWQR010000019.1, on the reverse strand, counting down.
ACCAAAAATTAAAAACTGCTCTGGAAAAATGGGAGAAAGACAAAATTATTTCTAATATTCCGAGCCAACAAGCGCAATTTTTAGAAGATTTAAAAAAATATCTCCAGCAAATCCCTCAAATTAGAATGCAGGTTGCCAGACCCTTACCCAGCGGATTTTTAAAAAAACTTGCTTTATGGTTCCAAAAAGAAACAGGAAAAAAAATAATCTTAGAAGTGATTTTTGACCCAAAAGTAGTAGGCGGAGTCGCTTTAGAATATCAAGGAAAATACTACAACCTCTCTTTGGCAAAAGAAATTGATAAAATAATAGAGGAAAAGAGAATAAAAGGGCTTGCTTTGTAGAATGTTGATGAAAATAAACTTTTTATATAAATTTTAAAGCTAGTTTAACGATGAATGAATTTGAATTTTACTTAGAAAAAAATAATGAAGTAGGCCGAATCAACGGTTTTTTTGAATCTACCGCTTATGTGTCGGGTTTGCCCTTTCTAAAATTAGGAGAAATGGTAATTACCGAAAGCCAGAAAAAAGGAATTGTCCATGGGCTTAAAAAAGGATTGGCTGAAACGTTAATCATTGATTCTAAAAATCTCAAAACCGGAGAAGGGGTAGCCAGAACGGGAAAATTATTTGAAATTCCGGTAAATGAAGCGCTGCTAGGCAGGATCATAAATCCCCTCTGTAAACCGATAGACAACAAGGGACCTGTCCAAGGTAAAAAAGAATTTAGAAGAATACAGCAAACAGCGCCTCCTTTTATTAAAAGGAAGAGAGTCAAAAAACCCTTGGAAACCGGAATAATGATGGTAGACCTTTTGGTACCCATAGGCCAAGGCCAAAGAGAACTTATCATTGGAGACGCCAAGACAGGAAAGACAACCCTTCTTTTGCAGACCTTAGTTAGCCAAGCAAAAAAGGGCGTGGTCTGCATCTATGTGGGCATCAGAAAAAAAGATATCGCCATTAGGATTATAGAGGACTATCTTAAAAAACAAGGCGTTTTTGAAAAAACAATTATTATAAACACTACTCCTGATGATTCGCCTACTTTGAGCTACTTGGCTCCTTATAGCGGAATGACTATTGCAGAATACTTTAAAGATAAACAAAAAAGGGTAACGATTATTTTTGATGACTTAAGCACTCACGCTAAGGTCTACCGAGAAATCGCCCTCCTTTTAAAAAGAACCCCTGGAAGAGATTCCTATCCCGGCGATATCTTTCATCTTCACGCCGCTCTTTTGGAAAGAGCAGGCAATTTTAAAACCAAGGATGGGGAAGTCAGCATAACCGCCCTGCCAGTAGCAGAAACCTTAGAAAACGATATCTCTGGCTATATCCAAACCAATCTTATGGCAATGACTGATGGACACATCTTTTTTGATATCAATGCTTTCAGAAAAGGGAAAAGACCAGCCATTAATGCCTTCATTTCTGTCTCTAGGGTAGGTAATCAAACTAAAACAACCATAGAAAAAGAAGTGGCTAGCTGGGTTAGAAAACGAACCCTGGAATACGAAAGAACTTTAGAGCTTGCCCAATTTGGAACCGAACTAACCAAGAAAACCCAAAGGACAATTGAATTAGGCAAAAGGTTAGAAGTCTTATTCAACCAAGATCCAGCAACAACTATTTCCCAAAAAGTGCAACTTATTCTGGCTGGGCTTTTAATTTCGGGTTTTTGGGAAAACAAATCCCTGGCAGCCATGGAGGGCGATATTAAAAGAATTGTAAAAAACCAAGAAAAATTACCAGATTTAGAAACAAAAATCGAAGACATTAAAGACATCAATCATCTTTTGTTTTTAATAAAAGAATTGAGGCCCAAAATTTCTCAAATATGCCAACTTTAAAAGAAATAGAGCAAAACTTAGAAACCGTATCAACTATTAAGAATATTGTAGAGGCCTATCAGGAAATCGCTAACCTAAAAATGAATTCAGTTAGGGAGAAGGTGCTGAAAAACAGAAAATTTTTCTTAGAAGTCTCTAAAGTTTACCAAAGAACTAAAAACGCTTATCTTTTCTCTAAACAAAAAGGCTGGATTAAAGAAAAAGAAACAACCTTTTTGAGACCCAAGAAAGAAAGAGTAGCTGTCTTTCTTTCAGCGAATAAATTCTTTTACGGCCCCTTAATCTTAAACATTTGGAAGACAATCCAGGAATACTCAGAAAAGAACAAACTAGAGCTTGCTGTAGTGGGAAAAATGGGAAAATACCTCGTAGAACAAAGCGAGATAAAAACTAAGAGCTATTATTTCCAATTGGAAGATGAAGCGCCCGAAGCAGAAGAAATAAACAAAATAATAGAATTTATCAAAAACTACAGAGAAATTCTTGTTTTCCACGGCAAGTATCAAACAGTTCTAAGACAAGAAGCGGAGATAAGCCAAATCTCAAGCGGACTGCCTGCCCCAGAAAAAGAATCAAAAGAAATAATAAATTATCTTTTTGAGCCATCGGCTCAGGCAATCCTAAAATTCTTTGAAAAAGAAATCATTGCCACCTTATTCAATCAAACAATTCTAGAGCACGAGCTAGCCCGGTATGCTAGCAGAATGATAGCTATGTACCAAGCTACAGAAAATGCCAAAAACTCAAAAAAAGAATTAAGATTGATAAAAAACAAATTAGAAAAACAAATAACAAATAAAAAACAAATTGAACTTTTCGGCGGATTAATCGGAAGCCAAAAAATATGAAAAAAGAATTTGGACAAATTATTTCTATTCAAGAGAATATAGCCAAAGTAGAATTCTACAACGGCGGACTCTCGAAAAAAGAAATTCTAGTTTTAGAAGAAGATCCTTCAGTAAAGCTAGAAGTTGTTAGAGCTATCAAGAAAAACACTTTTTTGTGCCTAATTTTAAACAACAATGAGAAGCTCAAGCGAGGAGCAAGTATCAAAAAAACAGGCAAACACTTTGAGCTTCCGATAGACGAACAACTTTTAGGCAGGGCAATAGACATATTCGGGAATCCTTTAGATGAAAAGCCCAAGCCAGAAATAAAAACTAAAAATGAAATCTATCAAGATTCGCCGCTCTATCAAGAAACTGTACTGGAAAAAGAGTTAATTGAAACAGGGATAAAGGCAATTGACTTTTTCGCTCCCCTAATAAAAGGCGGGAAGCTGGGAATCTTTGGCGGGGCTGGGCTGGGAAAAACCATTCTTCTTTTGGAACTCATTCACAACGTTGCTTTTTACCAAAAAGGAATTTCAATTTTTGCGGGAATTGGAGAAAGAATAAGAGAAGCTCAAGAACTTTACGAAGTATTACAAAAAGAAGGAGTCCTTCCCTCAACAGCGCTTCTCTTCGGCCAAATGAACGAGCCAGCAGTCGTTAGGTTCAAGGTGGGTTTTTGCGCCGCCACTGTAGCTGAATATTTTCGGGATTTAAAGAAAAAACAAATCTTTTTCTTTGTTGATAATCTCTATCGTTTTATTCAGGCAGGAAATGAACTTTCCACTATGTTAGCCACAATTCCTTCTGAAGATGGATATCAGCCAACCCTGGAAAGCGAAATTGGAAAACTGCAAGAAAGATTAGTTTCAACCGAAAAGGGCTCAATTACCAGCATCCAAGCAATCTATGTGCCAGCTGACGACATTACTGATTCGGGAGTACAAGCCGTTATCCCTTATTTTGACTCTTTAGTAACTTTCTCAAGAAACATTTATCAAGAAGGCCGATATCCGGCTATTGATATTTTGGCTTCTTCTTCGTCAATAACAAGCCAAGACATAATAGGCGTAGAGCATTATGAGACTCTCTTGGCCGCAAGAAAAACTTTGGAAAGGCATAAGGAGCTTCAAAGAATCGTTTCCATTATTGGAGAAGCCGAACTTTCCATGTTAGAAAGAACCGTTTATCACCGAGCAAAAAAAATCTTAAACTTTATGACTCAAAATTTCTTCGTGGTTTCAGACCAAACAGCCAAACCGGGCAAATACGTCAAAAAACAAGACACTCTGGCAGGAGTAAAGTCTATTTTAAGCGGAAAATTAGATAATATAGAGGACGAAAAATTGCTTTTTATAGGAGATTTAAGTGAGTTAAAATGAAAAAGCAAGAACTTCTGCAAGTAAAGCTTTTCTGGCTGCCTATTGTAGCAGAAATCTTTTTTGAAGGAGAAGCCAAAAGCGTTAGCTCGTACAATAAATTGGGAGAATTTGATATTCTGCCCAGGCACACTAACTTCATTACCTTAATCTCCAAAAATCTTACTATTATTAAACCGGACAATGAAAAGCTCAGCTATCAGTTTGAAAGAGGAGTTTTAGAAGTAAACAAAAACAAAGTAAATATCTTCCTCGGATTATAACAAAAAAGGGCTTTAGCCCTTTTTTGAATTGTCGGTTTTATTTATTCTTCTGGCCAAACTTTTTTCATCCTCTCAAGTATCTGGTCTAAGGTAAAATTAGCTTTTATCAGATAATCAGTTGCCCCTAAATCAAGAGCTTTCTGAATTTCCTCTTCCTGACCAAGGTTAGAAATTACAATAACAGGAATTGATGCAAAGTTAGAGCTTGCTTTTACTCTAGTCAAAAACTCATAACCATCCATACCGGGCAAAAGCAAGTCCAAGAGGATCAAGTCAGGGTTTAAGCCCCCTTTTAGCTGTTCCAGCCCCTCTTCTCCGTCCATTACTTCTGTTACCTGATAGCCCTCCTCTTCTAGGGCTTGTCTTAAAAGGAATTTTAAGTCCTTTTCATCTTCAATAATTAAAATTTTCTTTTTATTAGCCATATTGTTTAAATATTAAATAGGTAAGGTAAAATAAAAAGTAGTGCCCTGGCCCTCTTTTGTTTCAAACCAAATTCTTCCCTTGTGCGCCTCAACAATATTTTTAGCAATAAATAGTCCGGTGCCATTGCCCTCTGTTTGTCTTTTAATAGCGTTAGAAGCTCTAAAAAATTTATTAAATATATTCTCCTGCTGTTCTTTGGGTATTCCAATCCCAGTATCTTGAATAGAGAATTCAACTGCTTTGTTTTTCAGCTTCAAAGAAATTCTTACTATCCCTCCTGCTGAAGTATATCTTATAGCATTATCCAAGAGATTTTCAATAACAAATTTTATCTTCTCTGGATCCGCCTTTACCTCAGGCAATCTATCTAAGACCTGGAACTCAAGCTTTATTTGTTTCTCTTTTATGTCTTTATTATAATATTCTAGCACTGATTGGACTAGTTGTTCAAGCTTTACCGGGGCTAAATTATAAATATCTCTTCCTTCTTCTATTTTAACCAAATTTAATAAATCATTTATTAAAGCAACCATCCGTTTGTTGTCCTCAAAAGCCCTCTCAACCAGGGATTTCTGTTCCTCTGTTAGCTTTCCTGCTTTGCCTTTTAATAAACGCTCTAAGGTCCACTGGATAGCTGAAAGCGGGGTTCTTAACTGATGAGCTGAAATAGTAACAAACTCTGTTTTCATCCTCTCCACCCTGCGTTCTCTGGTAATATTTCTAACAATAACCAAAGTTCCTATTTTTTTGCCCTGAACTAAAATCGGAGAAGAGGTAATTTCTAAAATTAAATCTTCGGCAATCTCTAGTTCTTTGCGAAAAACATTTTTAATGTCTTTGCCCAAAAGATAAAAAAGATTATTTAAGGGAATAATGTCGGCAAAATCCTCAATGGTTTTCCCTAAAACATCTTTTACTTCCACTCCAAATATATCTTGAGCAGCAGAATTAATCAAAGAAAGCTTATTGCTTTCGTCAAAAACCATTAAACCATCAGAAAAATTTTCAAAAATAGCAAAAACCTCTTCTCTGTTGAATTGTCTTTGGCTTTTCATCTTATTTTTTAATTTCAGGCGGCTCCTGCTGGATAGGAGGCGAGGCCGGAGTAACTCCCTCAAGAACAGGCAAACCCTGATTAATGTTATTTAAAATCTTTTTTAAATCTTCCCTATCAGGATTGACCTCCAATATCTCTTCAAATAACTTCTTTGCCTCATCAATTTGACCCCTCATGTTGTAAATCAAAGCCAGCATATACTTGGCATTAGAATAGTTGGGATTCAGCTCAAGCGCTCTCTCAAACTGTTCTTTGGCTTGGTCAACCTGATTATTTCTCCAATAAAGAAGACCGAGCTGAAAAACTATGCCAATGTCTTGAGGGCTAATTAATTGAGCGTTTTCCAAATTAACAATGGCTTCATCAAGCTGTCCCTGTTGATCATAAACCACTGCCATCAACCAATGGGCTGGTACATAGTCGGGTTTTAAGCCAACCGCTTGAGTCAAATTACTTTTGGCATCACTTAAGGCCTGCTGGGCTAGCTGTTGATTGCCCTGTTCGGCATAACTCTGGGCCATTAAAATGTTAACCCGAGCCAATTCTCCGTAAGAAAAAGGCGAATTAGGCTCAAGCGCAATCGCTTTTTTGTAAGAATCAACAGCCAATTGCCCGGCTCCTTCAACCCCAATTAAATTACGATAAAAATATCCTCTCACATTCCAATTAGCCACATTAAAAGGAGCAACCTCAA
>CAZWQR010000018.1:6547-9026 GCA_964636195.1 uncultured Candidatus Saccharibacteria bacterium | reverse complement strand
GTACAATAATCGCCGTCGTTGCAGTCAGAATCGCTGTAACAGGTTATGTTGCCGCAATCCGCCAAACAACTAGATAAGGTTTCTCCACAGTTACAAGTTCCATCCCCGCAACGGTCTGCCGCGGGATTAGAACAATAGGAGCTAACAGTGCCGTCGTTGTAGCAGTAATCATAGGTACAATAATCGCCGTCGTTGCAGTCAGAATCGCTGTAACAGGTTATGTTGCCGCCCCCACAATCTACAGTTTCTGTTCGAGTATTGTTTCCCTCGTTTGATTCATCAATATCATCAGAATAATCAGCACGCAATTCGATGCTATGACTACCCGAGCTACATATCCAGCCCGTATAACGAAAATCTATACTCTGTCCTGCTGTTAATTGGTTTGCTATCCAGTTCTGGCCGTTATAGGCTCCGTCCACAAAAACGCCAACCATAGAATCTGAATTAGCATCGCCAGTTCCAATATTCTTTAATGTATAATGCACATAATCATCAGTTTCGAGCCAAATATCCTCAATAATATAGTCGGGCTTAGGAGCGACACATTCGCTTAAAGAAACACAAGCAGGCCTGTTGCTTCTAAAATCTGCCCATTCATTAGAAATTTTCGTAGGAATAAAAATAGCCTTGGAACAGTTGTTGGTCACTTTTTTACATACCCCGTGACAATCAATTTGTTTGGTTTGGCTAACGCTAATCTGCCAACCGTCATTACAATTGTTTATGGCCAAAACTCTATCAACATTCCAAAACAAAAAAAAGCCCAAACCGATGATACCGATGATTACGAAAAAAGAAATTTTACTAAAAAGATGAATATAATTTGATGATTCCATCTTGTTTTAAATTTAATTTTCAGTTCATTATTTATGGATTTCGTTCCTCCCATTTCCCTGGCCAGAGTTCCCCTCTGTCGGTCCAGTAAGATATAGTATACTCAGTAATTTTAGCGCCTAACCTTTCTTCTTCTTTCTGAAACATTTCCTCAAATGACCAGCCATGAGGATATACTGATATGCCTTTCTTTGTAAAAATCATTGTTTTGGGCAAATCTTCATCCCTGAAAACAACAACAGCATTAACTTTATCGTCATATTTATACCGGATGACCGCAGCATCGTATTTATTATACCACAAAACATAACTTGCAAAAATTGCGAAATCCCAACTTGTTCCTTTCTCTTTTGCAAAAAATTCTTGAGGTACAAGAGACTCTATTTGCTCTCTATCTTCTATCTTAAAATTTCCATCCAAATAATCAATTAATTTTTGGGGAGCATCAAGTTGTTTAATTGCTTCCCCAAAGTCTTCGCTAATTGACAGCGTCTCTTTGCCGGCTGAAGGAGTAGGCATTGGCGATATTGGTCTTGATGACTGTTTGAAAAGTTGCCCGCTCAAAAAATAAGCTATCAATGCCAAAATTATTATCCCCAAAACAAGAAAGAAATATATGCTTTTTTTCTCTTTTGGGACTTTCCACTTCATTTGGTTTTCAATTTTAATGCCTCTATCTCTGCTTTTAATTCATTAATTTCTTTTTGCTGCTCTTTTACTGCCTCTATTAAAGGAGCAACCAATATTCCATAATTGACTACCTTGCTTCCCTCTTCTCCAGAAACTACTTCTGGAAATATCTTCTCAACATCTTGGGCAATTAAACCGATAGAAATTTTATCGTCGTCTTTCCAATTAAAGGCAACTGGCTCTAATTCTAGTATTTTAGATAAGCTGCCATTTAGAGGTTCAATATTATATTTAAGATTTTTGTCTGAGGAATAATAAAAGGCTTTAGCATACACGGCTTCACTGTCAACATTAAATCTAATATTAGTCAAGCCGCCGTCATTACTATCATACATATACAGCCAATCATCAAAAGACATAGATGCTTGACCATTGTAGCGAAAGAGACGGCCGTCTCCTCCTGAGCGCAAATCTCTTTCATTGGTGAAATCATAGCCGTTTGACACGATATAACTGAGTCGGCTAGTGCTATTTGGGTCTATATAATAATTTGTATTATCTCTGTCAGTTAGACGATTAGCACGAATATTCCCACTCACTTCTAATTTGTCGTTTGGATTCGTCATCCCGATGCCGACGTTGCCATTAGCTACAATGAATGCATCGTCACCGCCTGAAAGAGCATAACCAACCACCAAAGCGCCATCTTTGGCTTGAGCATTAATACTGGTATTTAGAGGCGCATATACATTACCGCCCGGAGGAGCAGTATTGGGCTCTTCCCAGGCAAAAACGACGGTAACTGTTAGCAAAACAGCTAAAGCAATTACTAAAATAGAAGAAAAAATTTTATTGTTCATATTCATTTAAAAATAAATAATTTATTAATTATTTCTTAGGCGTCAATCGATCAAGGAGCTCGTCTAATTCTTCGTCTTGTTCTGCCTTGATTTCTTTGTCAGGGCTAGAAGGCGTCAAATCATCTAAAAGTTGCTCTTGTTTGCTTTCATCT
>CAZWQR010000018.1:0-6447 GCA_964636195.1 uncultured Candidatus Saccharibacteria bacterium | reverse complement strand
GTCAGGGCTAGAAGGCGTCAAATCATCTAAAAGTTGCTCTTGTTTGCTTTCATCTGAAGAACGAGAATCTTTAGGCGTCAAATCTTCTAATAATTCCTGCTTCGTCTGCTCTGTGCCAATATTATCGTTCTGCTCTTGTTCTCTTTGGGAGTAAAAAAAATAAATCAGCAATGCCAAAGCAATCACTAAAATGATTGTTGCAACAACCAATAATAAAAAGTGTTTGTTTGTAAGAAATCCTTTCATTGATTATTATTATAGTTTAGCAAAAAAGAAATAAAGCTAAAAAAAAGTTATCCACAGACTATCTCTAAAACCCAGAGTTTGTGCTTAGTCGGACTAAGCACAAACAAGTCCTACGGCTTTATACTTGGAATGTTCTTCTGTGCAAAGGAGAAAAACCATATCTTTTAATAAGCTCTTTGTGCGCCTTAGTTGGATAGCCCTTGTGTTGCAAAAAGTTATATTCAGAAAACCTTTGATGATACTTTTTCATCAAATTATCTCTTTGGACTTTAGCAATAATAGAAGCAGCCGAGCATACAAAAATCTTCTTATCCCCTTTTACAACCGTAAATTCTTGAAATTGAGAATTAATTTTTTGATTGCCATCAATTATTAAAGCAGTTTTTGTTTTTGAAAAATTCTTCCCAATTCTATGCTCTAAATTATTAACTGCTCTTCTCATAGCAAGTTTAGTTGCCTGTAAAATATTGATCCTGTCTATCAATCCAGGGCCCACCAGTCCCCTAGCCCAGAAAAAATCCTGTTTTAAAATATTATAAAGCTCTTCTCTTGTTTTAAGATTAAGCTCTTTTGAATCCTTAACTTCTCTTAACAAAAACCTAGGCAGTTCTTTCTTAAACAAAACAGCCACCGCGACAACGGGACCAGCCAAGGGTCCTCTACCCGCCTCATCAAGACCAATAATGTTTTGATACCCTTTGTTTTCTAATTCTCTTATAAACTTTAAGCTAGAAGACATTTTACTATTCTAACATACTTTTCCCCACTTTGTATTATCCGCGAAATAAGATACAATAATATAAGCTCGAGCTATCGTGTTTGTTTATTTATTTTATTCAAAATGGAGCAACCTCTTAAAAGATTCGGATCAGAGGATATTGAGAAAGAATTAAGGAAGGCAGAGTTCGAAGGCAGGACAGCCGACTTCACATATAAGCTGCTACCCGAATTTTCTTTTTCAAACAAAGAGATTAACGTTGGACTTAATTTTAAGGGTTCAACAATCCAGGGAGCTGCTTATTTTGACAAATGTCTTTTTAAGGGAGAGGTCAGTTTCGAGGATGTTTTGATATACACCAGTTTGTATATCTCTAATTCAGAATTCAAAGAAAATTTTATAGCTAAAAAAATAAGAGTAAGGGAGGTATTGAATCTGGTGGCTTCTGATTTTAAAAAAAACATTATCTTTGACGGCGCTTCAATAAAGGGATATTTAGGTTTAAATAAGACCCAAGTGGCTGAAGATTTAAGTATCAAGCACGCTTCCATTATTGATATCCAAACTAAAACCGGCACCATTAGGGGCGACTTCTTTTTGAAAGAAGCTCATATTAAAGGTTCTGTTTTTTTAGAGGAAATAACAGCCGAAGGATTGGCTAGCTTAGAAAATAGTTTTATTGAAGGAGATCTTAGTTTTACAAATTCACAAATAAAAGACAATGTCCTTTTAACTGGCACGATTATTGAAGGTGATGTTATTACCGATGGCCTCCAATCTAAAAATTTAATTGCCCATATGAAATCATAGTCTGAAAAATCTTAAATCTAAAATCCTAATTTCCAACAAAAATTTCAATAATAAATGTCCAATAAGTTAAAATACAACCTAGAGAAAAACGGCTTTGTTGGGTGAAAACATAATAGAATTTGCAAAAAAGAGTCAAAAGAGACACGCTATTGGCTAAAAATAATTGCTAAAGCCCTTCCTTAGCACAAAGAAAAAGCCAAAAAGCATTGAAAAGAAGCGAATGAATTAAATTGAATTTAATTTTTCCTTCAATAATCAACAAATCCAAAAGAAATTATTAGATATTAGGATTTACCCATTTTATTATATGCCTTCTAAATTTACTCATCTCCACGTCCATAGCCAATATTCCCTTCTTGATGGAGTTCCTAAAATTGAGGAACTCTTGGCTTACGTAAAAGAAAACAATATGGATAGCGTGGCTTTAACAGATCACGGCGTCCTATACGGAGCGGTTGAATTTTACAAAAAAGCCAAGGAAGCAGGAATAAAACCGATTATTGGCTGCGAGGTCTACACTGCTTTTGAAAAAATGACCCAAAAGAGGCCCAAGGTGGATAATAAAAATTATCACCTTATTCTTTTGGTTAAAAACGAAACCGGTTATAAAAACTTAGTTAAGCTAGTTACCAAAGCCCATTTAGAAGGCTTCTATTATAAACCAAGGATTGACGAAGAGCTGCTTTTTCAACATAGTGAAGGGCTAATTGCCTCTACTGCCTGCTTGCAGGGTAAAATCCCCAGATTAATCTTAGCGAAAAAAGAACAAGAGGCCGAAGAAACTGCCTTAAAATACAGTAAGGTATTTGGCAAAGATAACTTTTACCTAGAACTCCAGAATCATCCCAATATCCCAGAGCAAAAAAGGGTTAATGATTTTTTAACCAAACTTTCTAAAAAACATAAACTTCCCTTAATAGCTACCAATGATTCCCATTATCTCAGACCAGAAGACGCTAAGGCCCAAGACATTTTAATGCTTATTAATACCGGAGCTGACCCAAACAATCCTGAACGGCTAACAATGCTAGAAGACGATTTTTCCTTAAAAACACCAGAACAAATGATTCAAGATTTCAAAGAAACTCCAGAAGCCATTGAAAACACCCAGAAAATCAAAGAAATGTGCAATTTTGACTTTAAGCTTGGAGAAATTAAACTCCCCTATTACCAAGTCCCTAATGGAAAAACCCCTATCCAGGAACTAGAAACTATTTGTGTTAAAAAACTAGCCAATAGAGAAAAAGAATTTGGAGACAAAAAACAAGCTCAAGAGCGCTTAAAATACGAGCTGGAAGTTATTAAAGAAACCGGTTTTGCTTCCTATTTTTTAATCGTAGCGGACCTTGTTGGCTGGGCTAAAGAACAAAAAATTGTAGTCGGCCCAGGCAGGGGTTCAGCCGGCGGATCTTTGGTTGCCTATCTGTCTGGCATTACTAATATAAATCCTATCAAACATAATCTTCTATTTGAACGATTTCTCAATCCTGAGCGCATTTCTATGCCTGACATTGATTTAGATTTTGCAGATACTAGAAGAGATAAAGTAATAGAGTATGTAGCTGAAAAATACGGACACGACCATGTAGCACAGATTATAACATTCGGGACAATGGCTGCTAGGGCTGTTGTCCGCGACGTTGGAAGAGTTTTAAACTATAGCTATGCCTTTTGTGACCGATTGGCCAAAATGATTCCTTTTGGTTTTACCCTAGACCAAACGCTGAAAAAAGTGTCCGAATTCAAAAACGCTTATCAAAACGACGAAAAAATAAAAACATTAATTGATTTAGCCAAAAAACTGGAAGGGGTAGCCAGGCACGCTTCCACTCATGCCTGCGGCGTGGTAATTTCCTCTGATCCTCTGGACGAATTAGTGCCCCTACAACACCCCACCCAAAACGACAACGCTATTGTCACCCAATATGAAATGCATTCTATTGAAGATTTAGGCCTATTAAAAATGGACTTTCTGGGCCTAAAAAACCTGACCACCATAGAGCATACAATTAAATTAGTAGAAAAAATCAGGAAACAAAAAATTGATATTGATAACATTCCACAAGACGATAAAAAAACTTACCGCCTTTTACAACAAGCAAAAACAACATCAGTCTTTCAATTAGAAAGCTCGGGAATGAAACGATGGCTCAAAGAGTTAAAGCCGACAAAATTTGAAGATATTGTTTCTATGGTCGCCCTTTACCGCCCTGGCCCAATGCAGTTTATCCCGGAATACATTGCTAGAAAAAGAAAGAGAAAAAAAATACAATATCTTCATCCTAAGCTGAAAAACATTTTAGAAGACACGTATGGCTTGCCAATCTTTCAAGAACAAATGATGCAGATTGCCAGAGATATTGCCGGCTTTTCCTTGAGCGAAGCTGATATTCTAAGAAAGGCAATTGGCAAAAAAATCCATTCTCTTTTAAACAAACAAAAAGAAAAATTCATCCAAGGCGCTATTAAACAAGGCATTGAAGAGCGTGTCGCCCAAAAAATCTGGTCTTGGTTCTTACCTTTCGCTTCTTATGGATTTAATCGCAGCCACAGTGTTGGTTATGCAATGATCGCCTACCAAACAGCTTATCTAAAAGCCAACTACCCAATAGAATTTATGGCTTCTGTCTTGGCTACAGAAAAACAAGATGTAGAAAGGATCTCTTTCCTTCTAGACGAATGCAAAACAATGGGTATTGAGGTCTTACCTCCAGATATTAACGAAAGCCATGCTAATTTTACCGTAGTCAGCAAAAAAGAAATCCGATTCGGTCTTTGGGCAATTAAAAACGTAGGTCATAATATCATTACCACCATCATCGGAGAAAGGAAAACAAACGGCAAATTCCAATCAATCGAGGACTTTATTAATAGGATTCAATCAAAAGATCTAAATAAAAAATCAATGGAAGCGCTAATTAAAGCTGGAGCTTTTGACAAGCTAGAAGAAAGAAATGTCCTTTTAAATAACCTAGAGACCCTTCTCTCTTATTCTAAAGAGATAAAAACACACAAAAAAAATGGACAAACGGGGCTTTTTGATAATTCAAGCAGCAGACCATCCTTAAATCTTAAGCCTTGCGAGCCGGCTCAAGCTGCAGAAAAACTAAGGTGGGAAAAAGAGCTTTTGGGCGTGTATGTCTCCGGACATCCTTTAGAAACCTATAAAAAAGCTATCTCTAAAAAAACTACGCCTATTAAAAAAATAAAAGAAAGTCTTCTTAAAAACGTAGAAAAACACACTATTCCTATTGGTACTCCTTTTGTCAGAAAAATAAATCCAGGCAATCGTGTAACTATTTGCGGCTTGGTTAGTAAAATAAAAAAGATAATTACTAAAAGCGGCCGGCCGATGTTTTTTGTAAACATTGAAGACCTAACCGGAAAAATAGAAACAATAGTTTTTCCCAACAGCGCTGAAACCAACGGATACTTGCTCAAAGAAAACAAGATACTTCTAATTTCCGGCCGAGTAGACCTAAAAGACGACTCTCCCAAGCTCATTGCTGAAAATATAGAAGAAGTTATAGAAAATTAAATGCCAACCTAGGCTATCTCTAACATTAAAAAAGATCCAAAACTTGACCCTATCTCATCTCTATACTATTCTTAAAATAGCACATACTAAAAAAAAGGAGGTGAAACAATGAAACCTCTAAGCAATCAAGCGTTAAGGCTTTTAGAGGGTCTCTCTCAAGAAGGAGAAGAAAAAGTTAGGTCTTTCTTGCTGCAAGACTATGCCGGATTACCAACCTCGTCGGATGCAGAAGAAAAAGCCCGGAGATACTTTGCCCAAACCAGCACAATTAGCGCTGCTGTTATGGCCGATCCAGGAAGTTTCGTCGTGACGGAACTTCTTTATGATAGTGAAAATCACAGTAAAATCAATTCAATAATTGATAACTATTTCTGGGAATCTATGGCCGGCAAAGCCGTCAAAGCTAGGCTGGATGCTATCATAGAAAAACTATCTACGATCATTGACAGTTATCTACAAAAACAAGATAGCGTGAACATCCTAAACCTAGGATCTGGCCCTGGACGGGATATTATAAATATCCTCAGCGCCCACCCAGAATCCTCTCGCATACGAGCTATCTGCATCGATAAAAATGAGACAGCGCTACAAGAAGGCAGATCCCGAGCCCAAAAAGAAGGGGTAGATCACTTGATTCAATTTGTTAACGGGAACTTCCTAAAACGAGGCACTGTTGCTCAATCAGACTTTGACATAGTTCTCCTGATTGGCATACTCTGCCCCCTAGACGCTAAAACATGCGTGACCCTACTAAGGCTTATAAAAAGGTTTCTCAAGAAACAGGGATGCGTTGTGGCTAGCAGCGCCTCCAAAACAATGTTAGCCAAAGATCCTTTCACTTGCTACGTAATGAAAAAAATGGGAAGCTGGAGACTGAACTTCAAAGACAAAAAGGAAATGCAAAAAATCTTCGAAGGCGCAGGATATATCTGGCAAGGATACTTCACCGACGAATACAACTTCCACATAATGGGAATTGGAAAACCCCAAAGACAACGCTTGAAGACCCCAACATAACTTGCTATCATAAGATAAGCAAGCTAATGTTGGGGTTTTTTATGATATATTTTTTTGCTTTCTCAAATCTAATAAATGGATTAGTGGCTACTTTTTTGGGCATTTATGTCTACTTCAA
>CAZWQR010000017.1:0-9171 GCA_964636195.1 uncultured Candidatus Saccharibacteria bacterium | reverse complement strand
TGCGGTAGATAGGGACCAACCTGTCTCACGACGGTTTGAACCCAGCTCGCGTACCACTTTAAATGGCGAACAGCCATACCCTTGGAAGCTGCTTCACCTCCAGGATGTGATGCATTTTAACCTGTTATTTCTAACAGAATAGACTATATCATCACCCATTACTTAATGGGGATCGGCGTGTGATAATGGTTGTTTTAAAAATCGCCATTATCTCACCTATTTTTACATAGGTTCAGTCGTTACGGGGTCAAACTAACTCAAAACATTGCTCTTAAAATAATTCCAATGATTGATTATATTCCTCTGTTTGTGAGTTAATATTTTTTGACTTCCCACGGTATTGCCCGTTCTTTTATTATTATGTCGCAAAAGAACTAGGGTTTCACCGTTATTAGCCGATTTTAGTCATCTACTTCACAGTAGAAGCGGCCAATCACTTAGCCGACATCGAGGTGTCGAACAGGGCCGTAGATGTGGACTCGCGGGCCCTACTAACCTGTTATCCCCGGGGTAACTTTTGTCTGATGATCTTCCCCGATTCTATAAACCAGGGTCGGTTCACTAAGTTCTGCTTTCGCAACTGCGCGGCCTATCCGCCTTGCAGTAAAGCCAGCTTTTGCCTTTGCACGACCACTCCGATTTCCATCCGGAGCTAGCTGACCTTAATAAACTTCTCCGTTACTTTTTAGGAGAAGAGCGCCCCACTCAAACTACCTACCAGACACTGTCCCGGATACATAGGTCATATGTATCTGGTTAGAACTAAGGCTCCAAAAGGCGGGTATTCCACTGGCGGCTCCACCTTGTCCGAGAACAAGGTTTCAAAGCCTCCCCGCTATTCTCTGCATTCAAAACCAAAGCCCAATATCTAGCTATAGTAAAGCTCCCGGGGTCTTTCCGTCTAGCCGCAGGTAACCGGCATCTTTACCGGTATTGCATTTTCACCGAGCACCTCGTTGAGACAGCTCCCCAGCCGTTATGCCTTTCATGCGGGCCAGAACTTACCTGGCAAGGGATTACGCTCAATTCTGTTACTTTCCCCCGCCTCAAGCGGGGTAATGACCCAGCACACAAATTGAGTGCCAGGCGGAACAAAAATTATTTTGTTCTCTCTATTTCGCAATAGAGTTCGGACTATATCTTCATAGCGCTGGATTTCAAGCGCTAAGCTCGACGTATAGTCTCTGAGGAAGATAGAAATTTTGATATAGAAGATTCGCTAAAAGATTTTCTGTGAGTCATATACTTAGTCATTTCGGCTATTTGTCTCATGCCTTCAATGTTATAATGTTTGCCTTCGCTCATCATCTTAACCACTCTCACAAAAATCTTGTAATCATTTCTCTTAACTTTACTATGGGGCGGATATTTTTGGAAAAAGGGTATAATTCTTTCTTGTAATTCTTTTCTAGATCTAACGCAATACTTAAACAATGAATCCCAATCTCTTTTATTTTTATTTCTCATCTTATGTTCATATATATGTCCACATTCAAAAAAACTTTCCAGGGCATAAAGAATATCTATGCCTTTTTTAGATTGAGACACATTAAATTCAGGAAAAATCTGCCATCCAAATTTTGTATTAGGAGACCTAAAAATATTAACTAAGAAAGAACCTTCTCCATCTACAATACCCACTATCCAACCACAGTTTTCTATCCTTTCCTGCTGATTATCTGCACTGGAAACATTTTTACTTGACACAATTTCCAAGGTTAATTCTTTCCTTGGATTATTATATCATAGTAGTCCCAGATACACCAGACTTCCCAGCATATGGTCGAGTTTTACAAAAGCATCGTAAAATACCTTTGGACGATTATAGTTATCGCCGACGTTTACTGGCGCTTCGAGCGGTTAGCCAACTGCAAAAGCAATTGACCGCCGCTGTTAACGTTCCAGCACTGGTCAGGCCTCAGCCCCTATACATCCTCTTACGAGTTAAGCAGGGACCTGTGTTTTTGATAAACAGTCGCTAGGGAATCGTTAGCTGCGGCCGCTTAAAAAGCGGCAGGCCTTATCCCGAAGTTACGGCCACTTGTTTGCCGAATTCCTTAACGAGGTTTCACTCGTTCACCTTGGTACTCTTATACCAACCCACCTGTTTCGGTTTTCGGTACGGACACATTTTCCTTAACTCGTCAGAGCTTTTCTTGGAAACCTGCTCAACAAGGTTCACTTATCCGAAGATAAGCTTCCTGACAGCCCTTGTAAAAACTCAGGCTGCCAACGAGAATCCAATAACTCGCCTTGCCTACTAGATTCCGCACTCTGAAGAAAGAAAAACATGGGACCGGAATATTAACCGGTTGTCCATCGGGTACGCCTTTCGGCTCTCCCTTAGGACCGCCTAACCCTTGGCTGATTGTCATTGCCAAGGAAACCTTAGGTTTTCGGTGACGCGTGTTCTCGACGCGTTTGCGGTTACTCATGCCAACATTCTCACTTCTCTTAGCTCCATCAAACCTCACGATTTAACTTCGTTGCCAAGAGAACGCTCCTCTACCAACCCTATGTAAAAACATAGAGCTCCCTATCTTCGGTATTGAACTTAGTCCCGCTAAATCTTTGGCGCGAAATCCTTTGACTAGTGAGCAATTACGCACTCTTTAAAGGATAGCTGCTTCTAAGCTAACCTCCTAGTTGTCTGAAGAATTTCACCTCCTTTATAACACTTAGTTCAAATTTAGGGACCTTAGATGAGGGTCTGGGCTGTTTCCCTTTTGACCATGGAGCTTAGCCCCCACAGTCTGACTCCTCCACAAAAATTCCGGTATTCGGAGTTTGGTTGAGGTATCCGGAAAAACCAAGATATCCCATCCAGTGCTCTACCCCCGGAATCATACATGAAGGGCTAGTCCTAAAACTATTTCGAGGAGAACCAGCTATTACCAAGCTCGATTAGCTTTTCACTGCTTACCTCAGGTCATCCCAAGGAATTGCACGACCTACGGGTTCGGACCTCCTTTAGACTTTCGTCTAAATTCATCCTGCCCAAGGCAAGATCGCCTGGCTTCGGGTCTTAGGCATACAACTAAACGCGCGTTAACACTTGCTTTCGCTAAGCCTCAGCTCCGGAAGAGCTTAAGCTAGCTGTACACCTAAAGTCGTTGGCTCGTTCTGCAAAAAGCACGCCATCACCCCATAAAGGGGCTCTGACTCTTTGTAGGCAAAATGGTTTCAGGTACTGTTTCACCGCCCTCACCGGGCTACTTTTCACCTTTCCCTCACGGTACTAGTTCACTATCGGTGATCGGTTAGTATTTAGCCTTAGCTGATAGTCCAGCTTGTTTCCCGCCAAATTATCGTGTTTGACGGTACTCAGGAAAAACTTCAAAGAGTGTAAATCATTTTCGCCTACGGGGCTATCACCCTCTTTAGCCACTCTTTCCAGAGTGTTCGGCTAACAATTTACTTTGTAAACTCTCTCAACGATATCCAAGTATTGAAGCACAAAAAACTATACTCAATACTTGGTATCCTGACGAAATTCTCCTACAACCCTTAACTTGTGCAAAGCGCAAGTTAAGTTTGGGCTACTCTCTTTTCGCTCGCCGCTACTAAGAGAATGGCTCTGCCAAAGGCAAAGCTTTTTTTCTATTCCTCTGGGTACTGAGATGTTTCACTTCCCCAGGTGTCGCCGCTCCTTGCTAATGCTTAGAGCTAATTCTGTTTATAGCAGAATTGGGTTTCCCCATTCAGAAATCTCCGGTTCAAAGGTTGCTAGGCACCTCCCCGAAGCTTATCGCAGCCACGCCACGTCTTTCCTCGCCTACCGATCCCAAGGCATCCACCATTTGCCTGTAAAAAAATAGGTTGTTTTTTACCTCGACTTCCTTTCTAATTTTTCAATTCTATATTCTGTTTTCAAGGTTCCTACTCTGCCAGAAAATCAGAAAACCGCTTTAAGGAAGCGGTTTTCTAAGAACCAAAATATTTAGCTTGTTAGCCGCTTCCTCTACTAGTATTTGATTGTCTTAAACTTCTCATACCTTTCAAAACAATTTTAACAAACTAAAAACAATTGTCAAGACCTCTTATACACACAAGAGGCCTTAAGCTTTAAATTTCTCTCTTATATCCTTTAAAATATCAGCGGCCACATCTTTGCCACCCAAACCGAAAGCCAATCCTCCCGCGATTGCCAACAAAGCAACCAACCCTTGGAAGAGTACGAGAATTAAGGAATTGGCAATTCCCAACTGAATCAATATCGCTGCAATTCCAAAAATCCAAATAGCCCACTTGGAAACAGCGCCTGCTAATTTACTATAACCAACAGTAGCTCCGCGCACACTCGCCTTTACGAGCTTTTCAGTAAAACTGGCAATTATCGCTACGGCCACAAATATCAAAATAGCAACTAGCAGATTAGGCAACCAAGCTATAACGCTGTTTAAGAAAAGGCTAAACTGGTTGAGTCCCAAAATTTCAACGGAAATTGACAAAACAACGATAATAAGAATCCATTTACACAAACTTCCGATAAACTGAGAAGGCGCAAAATCAAAATCTGCTTTTTCTAATGATTCTCCCCATTTCTTCATCTGAGTGAGTTTGTCTAATTGGGCCCTCTTTAAAATCTCTTCAATAATTCTGCCTATGCCAGCCGCAATGATCCAACCGACAAAAAAGACAATTAAAGCCAAGATTAGTTTTGGCACCAAGACAATAAATCCCTGCCAAAAATTTTGTATTCCTTGGCTCGTAGCTAACGTCCAGTCAGTCATATTTTTTAATATAGTTAAATTATACTACTATACTCGACCTTTAATTCAGTTTTATTATGTTATTTTACCGCAAAGCTCTAAAATTGGCCTGTGGAAAACTTAAGAGTTGATTATCTCTAAAATATCTGAACATTGTTCAACTAAATAATCAGGTTTTGTTTTCTCTAAAACCTCTCTTTTATTAAACCCCCAGGTGACGGCAATTGTTTTTATGCCTGCTTTGTTTGCAGAGACAATATCCCTTACCTCGTCGCCAACATAAAATACCCTTTCAGGATTCAAATTTCTTTCTTTCAAAATCTTTTTAATAATTTTATCTTTTCTAAAGAGAGGGCTGCTGCAATAAAAAAAACGAAAAACATTTAAAAGCTTATGTCTAGCTAAAAAACTCTTAATATTTTCTTCGGAATTAGAACTAAGAATTCCTAAAGGATAATCTTCTAATTTTCTTAAAAGCTCTTCAATTCCTGGTTGAAGTTTGGCTTTATTGATTTCTTTTTTTAATTCAATTCTGCCCTTTCTGATAATAAAAGGAAGTTGAAACAAAGAAATATTGTATTCTTTTAAAAGTTTTCGGCTTGGTTTTTGGTTTCTGATATATTCTAAATCCTCTCTAGTGGCTCTCTTAGTATTATACCTAGGAACAATTTTTTTATTGTAAACCCCTAAAGCCAGCTCAAGTGTATCAGCAATTGTGCCATCAAAATCAAAGATAAGGGTTTTGTGATTTTCCATTAGATGTAATAGCTCAAATGCTTAGCGTTGAGCGGATAAGAAAAGTTGCAACCATAAGCAGTAATTTGACGAGTCCAGAAACAAAGAGCGAATCTCATATCTAATGCTATACGCTCCGACAAATAAAAGGAAGAGAGCACAGCGTAGCACGAAGCGTGGTAGAGTGAGTTCAAAAAATATGTTTCGTTCTTACTCACTAATTATAAAGTTAATCTTTCTTATATAATTTATCACTAATTCATTCCTTCTTCAATAATTGTCTCCTCGGTTGTTTGTTCTGCAAGCTCTATCTCCTCAGTTACTTGTTTTTGCTTCCAGGTTCCTTTAAGGAACCAAATCACCATTATTATGGCAGCTAAAATATTTGCCGCTGGAAAAGCTATCCATAAACCAATTTCCTCAAGCGCTGTGTATTTCGATAATACATAAGCTAGAGGAAACCTTAAAACCCATAAAGAAACGATGGATAAAACCATTGATATCATCGTATTGCCTGATCCTCTAAAAAGTCCGTTCAAAGACATTTGAACGCCAATAAAGCCAAAAGTTAAAGCCATTATCTTAATAAATAAAGCGCTTGATCGGATTGTTTCTATTTCTCCAGGAATAAATATCGCAGAGATTTGTTTTGCAAACCAAAACATTATTACTCCTCCAATTGTTAAAATTACAAAACCCACAAGCGCGCTTAATTTTGTTATTTTTTCTGCTCTCTCTATTTTTCCCGCACCAATATTTTGCCCTACAAGCGTTGAAGTAGCCATAGATAATCCCATTGCAGGAATGATAATAAAACTTAGTATTCTGCTTCCAATGCCATAGGCCGCAACAGTAAGTGTTCCAAAAGAGATAACTAGCAAGGTCATAGCAGTCATCCCCAATGCTCGAGTTGATTGTTCCATAGAGGCGGGAAATCCAATTTTCAACATCTTTTTTATTAAAACCCAATCAGGTTTTAAATCATTTATATGCAATTGAATATCTAATTTTCCTTTTAATAACAATCCTATTCCAATTATTGCCGCTAAACTTTGGGTCCCAATAGTTGCAAAAGCCGCCCCAGCAACGCCAAACGCAGGAATGAAACCGTAACCAAAAATAAACAAAGGATCGAGAATCAAATTTAACAAAACTGTTCCAAGAACAATATACATTGGTGTTTTAACCTCACCGATCCCTCTCATCAAAGATTGAAAAACCATATACGTAAACACGAAAATCGTTCCAATAAAGGATATTTTTATATATAAAATCGCGCTTGAAAAAATCGCTGCCTCAGCCCCCGTTAAAGCAATCAAAAAAGGAGATAAAAAATAACCAATTGCTGAAAGAATAATTGAAATTATAACGACCATCAATATTGTTTGAGAAGTGATATGGTCAATTGCCTTTTTGTCTTTTTTCCCTTTATATTGGGCAACAAGAATTGTGCCTGCCATTGCCAAGCCGCTGCCCAGAGAAATAATAAGAAAGATTATCGGGAAACTAATGGAAACCGCTGCCACAGCATCTGTTCCCAATCTTCCAACCCAAAAAGTATCAGTCAGTTGATAAGCCGTTTGGAGAATATTAGCGAATATTATAGGGATCGATAATGCTATTAAAGATTTTAGGATTGAACCTTCTGTTAAATTGTTTTTTACATTCATGTTAAGCCACGTTTATAAATTAAAATTTGTAAACATTATATAAGGGTATTGTCTTTTTCAACAAAACCTCTTTTTAAGCAGGATAGAGAAAAACCACATTATATTCCTTTTTTAAAAATCAAATTTATTCCTAGAAAGCCTATCTGCATTATTATCCAAGAAAAATATTTTTTTGAGTTATGTATAACGTTCCAGCATATTTAATATTTTTGCAAGCAGCGGAAACAAAAATATAAAAAGGGTAGCCGACGGGCTAGCCCTCAAGGAATCAGACAAAAATTTTACCTCTCGCCCTTGGGTTTGTTAGCGCCCTGATCCAGAGCTTTTTCCTGTTTGTTTAGTTCTCTTCTAGGTTCGCCCAAATTTGGAAACAACAAATTTTTGTAGACTTCAAAAAACCGGGAATTACCTCTTCTGCCGAATCGCCCACTAAAAGACCTTTTAAATTTTAAGACGCTTTTGTAGTTTTGCTTCGGATTAAATCCTTTATTCTTAATAAATTTAATTGAATCTCTGCCTCTCCTTTCTTAATTATCTCTCCTCCGTTTGCAAATTGAGCCCAGCTATTCTCGTCAACTTTAGGAGTAATCACGAGATCAGCTTCTTTCACACAATGTTGAGATAAATGATATCGAAGAATATTTAAAGAATTAAGAGCCACCCTATAAATCGCCAATTTACCGCCGTTAGTATCTGATATTCTGCTAGTATTGTGGGAAAAATAATTATCTAAATTAACTGCAATTACCACACTTGCTCCCATTTTCCTTACCACATCACAAGGCACTGGATTTGACAAACCGCCATCAACCAATAGTCTTTCCTCTCTCTTTGTAGGCTTAAAAATTAAAGGCACAGACGAGCTTGCTCTAATAGCTGTTACTAAATCTCCTTCTGTTATCCTCACCTCCTTGCCACTGTTAATATCAGTAGCTACGGCCACAAAAGGAATTTGGAGATGTTGAAATTTCTTTTTGCCAACTTGGTCTAAAAGAAACTTCTCTATTTTTTCGCCCCCTATTAATCCTCCAGATAACAGAGAGGGTTCTGCCAACAAAGAAATAATCCGGCGCCAATCTGTTTCCATCGCTATTTTTTCAATCCAAGCGATATCTTTTGTTAGGGCATACAATCCTCCAACCATTGCCCCTATACTGCAACCAGCAATAAAATCTATAGAAATATTCTCTTTCTCTAGAGCTTTAATTACGCCAATATGAGCTAATCCCCTAGGTCCGCCAGAACCTAATGCTAAACCAATTTTTGGTAACGATTCTTTCATTTTTCACATTTACAGAATAAAGTTAACAAAAGACGCCCTGCTTAGTCAAGCAAGGGCGTCTTAATACTCAAACAATTAAACTATGGCTAGAAAGGCGCTTTCTTGTTCAGATAAGCATAAACAAGATAGCCGATGATAGCAACTGCAACTATGATTCCTATTAGTAAAGATACTGACATAATATTTATTTCAATAAATTTATTTGTTTGTTTCGACCTTTAAAGCAGGCTTAATAATCTGCATGATTTGAAAAGCCTTTCTTTTTATATTCAATTTTTTATTGGACAGGACTGTCTCCGATATCAGTCTATCCATAATTCCTAAAAGAGAAGAACTAATAAATTTTAAATCAATCTTTGCGGTAAAATCTTTCTTAAATGCCATTTTAAAAAAATTCTGAAACTGACAATTGATTTTTTTTCTCAACGTAACAATATGGTTCATAATCTCCGAATCCATGTCTGGTGTCTTTAATAACAAAGATCTGGTTAAATTTTTCTCTTTTGAGCCGAAGCTAAGATAACCCTGAATCAGTCGAACAATGATTTCATTTGAGGATTTAGCATTAGCCACTTCTCTATTGATTGTTTTAATCAGCATATTAAAAGACCTATCAAGGACTTGTAAATAAAGCTCTTTCTTGCTGTTAAAATGATAATACAAGGCGGCTTTGCTAACATTTAATTCCCTAGCAATATCTCCCATTGAAACGCCCAAAAATCCGAACTCGGAAAAAAGTTTAGAAGCAACATTTAAAACACGCTCCTTTGAG
>CAZWQR010000016.1:0-9188 GCA_964636195.1 uncultured Candidatus Saccharibacteria bacterium | reverse complement strand
TCTATTGTGAATGGCCATACGATTGTAGTTTGGAAGAAAAAAGTCATGGATTTAAAATTACTTTCTGATAGAGATTACGATTATCTAATGGATACCGTTTTTGCTGTAAGAAATGCGTTACTTAAAACTTTAAACGTAAAAAAAGTTTATTTAGTTTATATGGACGAAGCAAATTATGTTCATTGGCATTTAATACCCAGATACCGGAAAAAAGGATTTGATATTTTCCAACATAGGCCTAAATTATTAAAAGATTTTTCTCTGGCAAAAAAAATAAAAGCAAATTTAGTTTTTGAATAAAGATTCATAAAGCCCTCGTCTGGGTTTAGATATGTCGCTAAAAAGCAAAAAGCCCGCGAAGGGCTTTTTGCCGATTTATGGAGTTCCAAACAAAGCTTGGATAACTCACTAATTAAGATATCCTATCAGAAAAGAACAAGCTTGTCAAGAAAAAGATTAAAGTTTCTGGCCGTTTAAATATTCTTCCAGCGCTTCTTTAAAACTGGGGGTTATTCTTTTAGCCTGTTGTTCTGGCACTATCTCTAACGCCTCTTTGGCTTTTTCAAATACTAATTCGTCTCTTCCGTAAATACTCAAAGCATTGATATAGAAAAGATGGGCTTCAGGCAGACTTGGGTCTATATCCACTGCCTCCTTTGCGTAAGAAATAGCCGCATCTTCGTTTCCAAGGATCGATTGGTTCTTAGCCATTTCCCAATAGCCATCTTGTTTGGTAGGAGCTAAAACTATCGCTTGTTTTAAAACTTCTTGAGCTCTCAATAAGTTGGCCTGGCCAAATAGAATTGCTTCTGTATCATA
Source organism: uncultured Candidatus Saccharibacteria bacterium (assembly GCA_964636195.1). Taxonomy (GTDB): domain Bacteria; phylum Patescibacteriota; class Minisyncoccia; order Minisyncoccales; family PEYH01; genus CAZWQR01. The sequence continues at coordinate 8,369 of CAZWQR010000016.1, read as the reverse complement.
AAGGTTTGCCAAAGAAAGATAGCTATCATAATCCATAGGAGAAGTAGCAATGCTCTTTTCGGCCTCCTCAATCATCAGCTCAAACTCTTGCTGCTTGACTTCTTTCTGGCCAGCGTTTCTTAAAAGATTGCTTGCTAAGTGATATCTAATCTGATAAAGGCCCAGAGGCGAAGTGTGTAGAGCCTCGTTATAAAACTCCATTCTCTGATTATATGTCTGCGCTACAAATGATTTAACCGTTGCCTGAGCGGCTATTGATGGCTTGTAAACAAAATAGGTAAAAGAAAAGGCAAATATTAAAACAGAAAGAATAATTATCCAAGGAGAAGGGCGGCTCGTAATCAGCTTCTGGTTGCCAACTTTTGACTGGCCTAATGTACCAGCAAAACCCAAAACTAAAAAAAGCATAAAATAGCTGGCAGGCATATCAAAGACAGTAAGGTTTTGGGTAAAATGGGCTACTAAAAGCGAAGTGAAAATAGCAGCAGCAAAAAAGCTTACTCTGGAGCTGGCGGCCCTTCTCCATAAAACCCAAAAAACGGATCCAAAAAAAGCCAAATAAGCCAAGAATCCTAGAATGCCGCAGTCAACTAAACTATCCATTACAATATTATGGGCCTGGTCAAAACGCGGCTTGTTGTTGGCTTTGAGCCAAGGATCAAAATACTTTTCAAAAACAAAAATAAAATTTTGCGGACCCCAGCCCAAAACCGGCTTATCCAAAAATCCTTTCCAAGCTATTTGCCAGACTACAGGCCTAGCTCGGCTTCTAAAGTTAAGATAATAATTCTGTAAAAAGCTGTTAGGGGTAAGCAAAAGAAAAACTGCCAAGATATAGCCAACAATACCTAGAACTAAAGCAATCTTGCCAAGCTTTCTTAAAACAGAATTTTTTACTTGAAAAGCAATCCAAAAAAGAAAAATTAAACCAAAACCAGCCACGCAGGAAACAAAAGCGGCCGCGCCTTTGCTTTGGGCCAAGACAATAAACATAAAGACCAAAACAGAAATCACTGACCCTATTTTTACTAAATCTAAAATAATCTCCTCTCCTAATTGCCGTTTTCCTTTTATCTGCTCATAGAAAACCACTGCCAGATAAAGAGCAAAATAGATATTAAAGAGAAGATAGGTGGCCAAGAAAGAACTATTGCCCAGTGTTGAACCGCCCTTTGAAGTTAAGGGTGTATTCCCTCCTGCAAAAAAGGCAAGACAGACAAATAAAGCGGCTCCAAGAGAGGCCAAAAAAAATCTTTGCCACTGTTTTTTGTTAAATACAGAAATAGATACAATAAAAAAAGCAAATAAATGAAGCCAAATCAAGGTGCCAGACATTCTCTCAAATTTAGACCAAAAACTGCGCAAGGGGTCAACTCCCAAAAAAGTAGCTAAAACTAAAATTATTACATAAGCGCCCAAAGACCATAAAACTACATTGCTTTTGGGCCTGTATTTTGGATTAAGATAAGCTAAAACCAGCCAAGCGCAAAACATTACTTCAACCAAACCCATCAGGTAAAGGCCTTTAGGTCCTACATAGGGGAAAAAGTAGCGAGTGCCTACAATGGTAGGGATAAAAAGCAAAAGATAAGTGGCGCCATAAATAATAAAAAGAAGGAGCATCTCCTGAAAGCTTTGCGGCGCTTGATCTCTACCCCCCTCTGCAACTTCTTTTTTAATATGGCTTTGCGTTCTTTCCCTCTTTTGTCTTGATTTCCTACCCATAAAATGCTTAAAATAGTTTAATGCTTAATAGATTAAGTTTTAGAAAAATAATACTTTTTTTAGGGGATATTATCCTTCTTTATCTGTCTTTGATTATAACCCTATTTTTACGATTTGGTCAAAACTTTTCTCTGGAAAACTTTGTTAAACATGTAATCCCCTTCTCTTTTTTATACTTATTTTGGCTTTTTATCTTTTTTGTTTTTGATTTATATGAGCTAGACCTCCTCAAAATAGGAGTATCCTTTACAATAAGAATCCTTTTGGCAGTTTCGGCTTGTTTTATTGTGGGAATCATATTTTTCTATGCGTTGCCTACCATTCAACCAAAAACCAACCTCTTAATCCTTACTATTATCCTAGCAGGCGGACTTCTGCTTTGGCGCCGCAATTTTTTAAAACTCTTTAGCTCTTTTTTCAAAAACCGCTTGGCCGTGATAGGTTTAACCGAAGAAACCGATGAGCTTGTTTTTGCTTTTAAAAACCAGCCCTATCTTGGTTATACCCTGATAGAAGTAATTGCTGAAGAAAATCTTTTTAATCTCCCCCAAACAATAAAAGATTCAAAGTTAAACACTTTGGTAGTGGGCACTAAAAAATTGACATCAGAAAAAGAGTTAAGAAAGACTTTGTATAATTGCCTAAAATACAGGATTAATATCATTGACATTGCCCAGGCCTATGAAATTATTTTTCAAAAAATACCTATTAAAAACCTTGATTATCTTTGGTTTTTGGAAAATTTGCAAGAAGGGAAAAAAGAGCTTTTTGACAAAATAAAAAGAATCGCAGACATAATATTGGCATCTTTCTTTCTTCTAGCCAGTCTTCCTTTTTGGCTGATAATTACTTTTTTAATCAAAATAGACAGCAGGGGTCCCGTCTTTTACAAACAAAAAAGAGTGGGCAAAGACAAAAAAGTATTCTGGCTTTTAAAATTCCGTTCTATGCAGAAAGAAGCCGAGAAAAACGGACCCGTTTGGGCAGAAAAAAAAGATCCGCGAGTCACTAGAGTTGGGAAAATATTAAGAAAGCTCCACTTAGATGAACTGCCCCAAATGATAAATATCATCAAAGGAGACATCTCTTTGGTTGGCCCAAGGCCAGAACGGCCAATCTTCGTCAAAAGATTGGAAGAACAAATTCCCCATTACCACCTTCGCCATTTAATAAAGCCGGGTTTCACGGGCTGGGCACAGATAAAATTTAAATACGGAAGAACAGTGGCTGACAGCTATGATAAGTTTCAATACGATCTTTATTATATAAAAAACAGGTCTTTAATGCTTGACCTGATAATTCTAGCAAAAACTTCTCAATTGTTTTTCAAAAGAGACTGATAAATTATTGGCCCTTCATTAAGCTAGCAATCTCTTTATCTATAAAATAAAGAGTTTCTGTTTTTAAATGGGCCTTTATTTTTTTAAACTTATTATATTCTAACAACACATTAAGATCTTGCTCAATAATCTTTTGGTTAACTTTTTTATCTATAAAGCCTTTGAGCTCTTGAAAAAAATTTAATACCGAAATCTTTCTACGCTCAACTATAACTTGCTTGTTATAGTTATATCCTTGAAAAAAGAAATGGTGGATATCATAGATATCGCGACCGGCAATACTGTTTCCCTGCTCGTATCTGCTTATAGGAGCTATTAACTTATGGGCAAACATTGTATCAATTGTCTGGCAGATTGCCGTTCTTTTTATAGGTTCGAGATAACAAGGCTTATAGTTATTAGCGTTATAAGTTTTGTCCAAAATTTCCAATTTAATTGTATTTCTGGCATCCAAGGAAGCTGGATATTTCAAAAAAAACTGCAAAGCTTTTTTGCTCTCATCTTTTATTGACAAACCAAGCGAGTTAAATATATCGTGAAGTTTTTGGCGCAATTCTTTTTTATCGGCAGACTTATCCAGGTCAAAATCCAAATCAACTGAAAATCGGTCTAAATAACCTAACATCCTTGCGCAAGTGCCTCCTTTAAAAAATATTTTACAAGCTAAATCTTTATTATCTAACATAGATGAAAGAAGCCGATACATATAAGCCTCATGCCTAGCTTGTTCTTTGTTAACAGGACCCATAAATTAATAACCAATTTTTGTTTGAATTAATTTAACTTTGTTCCAATCAATAGTTGCCCCAGCATCAAAATGATATTTGGGATTGAAATAAAGCATATCTGCCACAGCTCGCTCTAGCGTAGCTCTTTTATCTAATCCAGAAGCTATTATGCCTACCTCATTATACAAGTAATCCGGCTTCATTTTTCTCACTAAAAATTTTTGTCCGCCAATCTCAAAGTGCCTATTTCTGTCAGAGACTAAAGTAATCTGATGAACTTGTTGGAAAATTATTCCCGATTGAGCTAAAACAGTCTCTGTACTTAAATAACCATAAGCGCGCAATGCACTTAACCCCAAAACTACAGCATCAATCTCATTTAAGGGTTTTGTGCTATAAAAGCCTTTATAAACCCGCCTTAATAAACCTCTTTTTAGATAACGCTTAACAGTAGTGTAAAGTGTATTTGGATTTTCTATTCCCCAAAGCACAGCTAAGTCCTGGATATGATAAAGCTTTCTACTATCCTGTAACAGTTTTTTTATTTTTTCGTCTCTATTTTGTCTCATTATCGTTACATTATTTAGTACAGTTATGTACAGGATAACACAACATAAAATAACAGACAAGGCTTTTTAAAGCTAATTTTCAAAAATAGCATTTTTTCATTGTTGAAAACGAATATCGCTATCAAACAATTAATTTTTCAAAAGAGACTGATAAATTAAGGCTATTTGAGAGAGCATAACTTTTAAATCAAATTTTTCTCTAGCCCTCTTCTCTGCGGTGTGGCTCATTTTTTCAGCCAGCTCTTTATCTTGTAATATTTTTTCAATTGCTTCTTTTAGAGCCTTGCTGTCTCTGGGAGGTACTACAAAGCCCGTTTCCCCGCCTTTATTAACCCAGCTAGTGCCGGTTTTAAGCTCTGTAGAAATAATAGGAATGCCACAAGCCATTGCCTCAATCAAAACAATGCCAAAGGCCTCGCTTTTAAAAATAGAAGGCAAAACAAACATCTTGGCCGCTTTAAAAAGATTAATAATCTTCTCTCTCTCCTGAAAGGGCAAAAAGAATACTTTATCCTGCATTTTTAATTTCTTAACTTGCCCTATCAAATTATTTTTTTCATCTCCTTCTCCAACAATTAATAGGTTAATATCTAAACCCTTGACTGCTTCAATTAAATAGCTTACGCCCTTATAATAATTAAGTCGGCCAAGAAATAAAATAAAGTCTCCGTACTGCTGCTTATTCTTTCTTACCTCTTCCTTATTTAAACAAGAGTCAAGTTTCTCAAAATCTACCCCAAAAGGCACTACTTTACACTTGTGTTTAAATCTTTTTAAGTAAGGAGAGGAGTTTATTAAATTAGGATTGGAAACAATAATTATATCCGCCTTTTTTAAAGTATTTAAAAGAAGCGGCTTAAAAAAAAGAGTTAAAACCTTTTGGCGCACAATGTCTGAATGATAATGAACAATTAGTTTTTTGGGTTTAAATAATAAAATAGCCAGATCTCCCAAAGGAAAAGGATGGTGAAAATCAATTACATCAACTTTTTTAACAATTTTCCTAAACAATCTAAAAAAATCAAAAGAAACAGGCATCCCCCAGAAGATACCGAAACTTCCTGCCCTGAAAACTTTAACTCTATTAATTTCTTCTATTGTTCTCTTACCCTTTTTGTGCGAACAACAAAGCACCTCTATGTTCAAATTGTCCTTTTTGTTCAGGCCTTCGGCAATCTGGCGAACAATTGTTTCTACTCCGCCCATCCAAGGGTAATATAATTTAGTTAGTTCTAGGATCCTCATAATTTATTTAATAATCGGTTTTTCATAACCCAATTTTCTAGCATACTCACCTACATATTTATCAATTATTTCAACTTCCTCTTTTGCAATCTTGTTAAGATATTTCTCGTTAACGTCTTTTCTAATTGGATACCATTTGTCCTTGCCCTTACTGCCAAAAGGTAATTTATGGTTGGGCTGGGGCAGTAAATCTTTATTAAAATCTATTTCAATAAAATTACAAATTTTTTTCAACTCTTTTTCAGGATATTGTAAAAAATCCTCAAACCTAACAACGAGCAGGTCTGCTTCTTGACCGTCTTGTATGGCACATTTCATAGAATTAATCCAATGTTGCGCAGCTATTTCTACAGCTTGCTTATGAGTGCCCCCTATTTTAGTAACATAATTCTTTATATTTGTTCTGCTAAATTTATAAGCAAGAGCATAGGGGTTGCGAGTTATTAAAATGAACTTAGGATTGGTGTCTTTTAATATTTCATTAATAAAAGAAACTTTTACGGTAAAGACTTGGCTTTTATCAATAAAGCGAGCTGTCTTTTTATCTATAGCGTGTCTATTGATTTGCCACCTTATTATTTTCCTAAATCTCTCCCTTATCTCTGGAGTCACGTCTTCCTTTGTTTTGCGATAATAAGAAATGAATTCATCAGAAGCGTATAAGCGATTTCCAGCTATGCCTAATCTTCTTAATTTCTCAGGCAAAGCGCGCCTTCGTCCCAAAAATTCTGACGGTAATATAAGATTCAATACTAGCTGTATCTCATCTGCACCTGCCCAATATTTACAATTGCCAGAAACAGAAACAAAATCTTTGTGCCTACGAACCGTTCTAGAAACCAAAGTCAGTCCTCCTTTTTCAAACCCAAGAAGAAAAACTGGTTTTTTAATTTCAACCCTATCAAATGAACTAAAAAACCTGGAAAAATCAAGCATCCAATTATTTCTTTTATAAAGAAAAAACAAAAATTCAAATAGATTTTTAAACAAACCCCCTTCTTGATATAAAAATGACCTGACACCTCGAAGCCAAGATCTCATAGTTGTATAACGCTACTTATCTCTTTCTCTATGCTAAAACCAGATATTTTGTCTCTCAGATTTGTTGGATAATCGCCTGAAAAAACCTGCTCTAGTTTAGCCAGATATTCCTCTTTGGTTTTGGCTAATAAAACGCCTAATCCTTCTAACTCCTTATCATCTCCTTGTCTAATAGATATGGCAGGCATATTGCAAGCCATGGCTTCCAATACTACCCTAGGCGGAGAACCGCCTTCTGACTTTGAACACAATAATAAAACATCGCCTGCGCTATAATAAGAAGCAAGTTCGTTATGGGACACCAAGCCCTTAAAGTCAATTTTCTCTGAGAGATTCAGTTTCTTGGCTATAATTTTTAATTTTTTCTCTTCTCGCCCTTTGCCAACCAACAAAAGCTTTGATTGTGGATGTCTTTTTTGAAAAATATTAAATAAATCTATTATAAATTCAAGACGCTTTACTTTCTCAAAAGCGCCGACATACAAAATTAAAAAAACTTCTTTACTCACCCCTAGCCGCTCTCGACAATTCTGCTTTGGAACAAAAATATCAAAATCTATCCCATTTGGGACAATTCTAATTGGAGCACGGGCAACAGGAACAATTTGGTCCTTTAAGTGTGGGCTTATGGTAATAATCTCGTCATATCTTAATTTCATAAGAAAAAGCTTAAGCCGGCTTTCCTGCACAGAGCTTGCTACATGAATTTTACATTTTAATTTTAGGACTTTGGCTATCAAATACGCAGGAAAATAACAAGTTGTGGTAGTGGCTAAAATTAAATCGGGCTTCTCTTTTCTAATAATAAAAAAACCCTTTGTGAATAAAATGAAACTGTTAACTATTTTCCCTAAAAAGGAATTACTAAAACCAAAAATTCTATAAATAGTCGCCCCATTAACTCTATCAAATTTAGGCCTATTTTTAAAATATGGATTAATCACAAAACAATCACTAAACTTTGAGGCGTAGTAAAGGAAAATAGCCCCGCCCCTTAGTTGTCCCTGTGCCATAGGCAAAAGTGCATCTTCGGAAATGTAACAAACCTTAATCATACAATTTCAATGGTAGATGGGTTAGGGCATAAGCGGAGTAGCTCAAAAAGATCGTCCTTGCTTACATCTTTAATATATTTTTTTAAAATAGCCTCCACTTTCTCCTCACGACCTTGCTCAAAATATAATAAAGCAACATAAAGTTCAATTATATGGAAGCCCAAGATTAGTTTTAAAAAGTTGGGGCTATATTTCTTTCTTAATTTCATGCAAAAAAACAAGTTTAACAAATAATGCGTTTTCGCTTTTGCCTTTAAAATTTGGAGCTTACTAATATCAGAACGCCCATCGCTCACATACTTTTTCAAATAATAAGTAATTGTTTTCATCAAATCCTTTTTTGCTTCTAAAATACCAAAATCCAACTTGTCGTCCTGGCTTAATTTGAATCTGTAAGACTGCAGAGCCCTTTTCTTTAAATCTAGAGGCATCTCAATTTCATCTAGCGCTTGCTTTTTTGCTATATAGGGACTTTTATACTTATCAAATAGAATTAAATAAGCTTCCGCGCACCCTATATATGTCTTTGCGGCTAAATATTGCAATTCTAGTTCTGTTCTATGTAAGTTTTCCAAGGATATCAGCCTAGAAAATAACTTTCTGATTCCTTCGGATTTAGCAATAGTGTTCTTTGCTAATTTTCTGACATCTCTGCTACCATAAATT
>CAZWQR010000015.1:1967-9434 GCA_964636195.1 uncultured Candidatus Saccharibacteria bacterium | reverse complement strand
AGCTTAATCATAAAAAACAATTCCTCTTTAGACTTAACAGCCTGAGGAATCAGAAAACCAAAAACCAAAAAAGCAATCAAGCTCACTAAACCATCGCTTATGGTTAAGGGCAGGCCCCAGAAAGAGGCGCTCCGCCACAAGGAAAGAAAAACAGAAAGGACAAAAGAAAAAAGGATCAAAAAACTAAAATAATAAAACTTTTTATCAATTGGTCGGAAAACAAATTTTCCTGCCGCTAACTGCTTAATTAAAAAAGTTATTAAGGCCAAAACGGTCAATATCAAAAGAAGGTACTGTTTGGCATAACCTAGAACATTGCGAGTTGAAACTAGAAAAAACAAAGGGACCAAACAAACCCCTAAATAGATAAAAAACCTGTCTGCCTTCTCTAAAACCTTAGGATTAATAAAGATTTTCATATATTTTATTTAAGATTTATTTTATTTAAGATTGGTTTATTAAACAATTCTGGCACAAAAAAAAGCTCAAGGCAACTTTTATTTAAAAATAAGAGGAAACATCTCTGCTTTCAAAGATATCTCTTCGCCCAGCCAAACAAAATAATCGCCGAAGAAATCCAAACTAGAAGACCAAAGCGGAGAAACATAAACCGAACCCTGCATACAGTTTTCCAAAAAGGCGCTGCCTAATCTATGGATACCTGCCGCACTCAACTCAATACTTTGGCCGGCGTAACTAAACAAACAAAAGGGCCCTTGTTTTTCAAAAAACAAAAAAGGCAAAAGCAAGACCGCGAAAGCTAGGGCCAAAACAAAACCAAATCTTATCTCAGGGCTTAAAAAGGCAAATTTATTATCGGCTTTTTCTTCGCCAATAACTTCCTTTTTCGGCTTCTCGGGTTTTCTTGGCTCCTCGAGCTCGTGATATTGCTGCATTTTTTTAAGATACTCATCCAGCCATTCTTTTTTTATAACCCAATTACGGCCCAATTTAATGGCCTTAAGCTTTCCTTGTCTGGCTCGTAAACTTAAATACTCTTGAGAATAAGGGCAAAGTTTTGCCGCATTAGCAAGAGAGAGATAATTGTTGTCTTTTTCTGCCATATCCGATAATAACTTTTTATATCCGATACCTCTATTTTCCCAAAAATAAGAGCTTTCGTCAATTGTGAAATAAAGCTGCTAACTATTAAGCTTAATATTTTGAATAATGCCCAAAGTAGCAAAACTAAAAACCAAAAAAGAGCCACCATAACTTACAAAAGGCAATGGTATGCCAATAACGGGCAGAAAACCAATGTTGCTGCCAAGATTAATAAAGGTTTGCCCAAAGAGAATCAAACCAAAGCTAGCTACCAAAAGACGAGAAAAATTATCCCTGGCCTGAGAAGCTATCTTAAAAAGCCGAAAGAAGACAAGCAAAAACAAAAATGACATTATAACAATAGAAACAAAGCCGAATTCTTCGGCAATAGCAGAAAAAATAAAATCAGTTTGGGGTTCTGATAAAAAACCGTTTTGAGTTTGAGAACCATTCAAAAAGCCCTTTCCAAAAAGCCCGCCGCTTCCAATAGCAATCTTTGACTGCTGCTGGCTCCAGCCAACCTCCAGCGGCTGATATCCAGGAACAATAAAACTGATTATCCTCTCTTTTTGGTAATTTTTTAAGAAAAAGGACCAAGAAAGAACAAAAATTAATATAAACAACAAAAATAAAAACAGCAAATGGCGGAATCTAATTCTAGAAAGCAAAAGAACGCCAATCCATAAAAATAGGATTACTAAAACTGATCCTAAATCCGGCTGAAGGTAAATTAATAAAACGGGCAAAAAAACATAAATACCTGAAAAAAATATGTGTTTGAAATGATACATTTCAACATGCCGAGAAGAAAAATACTTGGCTAAAAGAATTATTAAAACTGCTTTCAAAAAATCCGTAGGTGCAAAAGCCCAATGCCCTATTTTATACCAGCTCCTCACTCCTCTGGTCGGGCTCCCAAAAACCAATAAACCCACCAAAAGGATAAGGGCGATAAAATAAAGAATTAAAATGAGATAGGAGTTGTCTCTAAAATTTCTATAATCTATAAAAGAAAAAACAAACATCAAAACCAGGCCAAGGCCTATAAAAAATATCTGCTTATAAAAATTTAAAAAATTGTCCTCTAAAAAAGAGGAGCTGTAAATTGAGACTAAGCCCATAGAGCAAAGCAATAAAATCCCAATTACTAAAACCCAATCAAAATTTTTAAAATAAGAAAACATTTTATTTAGCCTTGACCATTTCCCAAAACTCCGGTTCTGTTAAAACTCTTACCCCCAGTTTTTTGGCTTCTTTAAGCTTTTGTCCCGGGTTCTTGCCAACTACCAGATAATTAGTTTTTTTGCTGATAGAAGTTACCGGTTCGCCCCCCATATCTCTAACCAATTGATGCGCCTCGTCTCTAGACATAGTTTCTAAACTCCCTGTAAAAAGAAACCTTAAACCCTGAAGTTGGCCTTTGTTTTTCTGTGGCAGAGAAATAATTTTTATTCCCTGTCTTTTTAAATCAGAAATAAGCTTAACATTCTTTTTATCGCGGAACCAATTATAGATTGAGTGGGAAACCTTAGGGCCTATATCGTTAATGGCTTCTAGATCTTTTAAATCAGCCTTCATTAGGGCTTCTATATTTTTAAACTTATCAGCTAAATCAATGGCTGTCTGTTCTCCCACATGCCGTATGCCTAAAGCATAAATAAACTTATGAAGAGGTATGTTTTTGCTTTTTTCAATCTCTTCTACCAAATTAGCAGCTGATTTTTCAGCAAAACGCTCTAAGGGAATTAAGTCCCCCTCTTTTAAAGAAAAAATATCTGTCGCATTGGAAATCAAACTTTTATCTATTAACTGCCTAACAATTTTTCCTCCCAAACCCTCTATATCAAAGGCTTTTTTAGAAACAAAATGCTCTAAAAACTCTGTTTTTATGGCAGGACAATGAGGGTTCGGGCAACGCCAAATCACCTCTTCCTTTTTAAGCTTTGTTTTGCAAATTGGGCAAACCGAAGGAAAATTAAAAGATTTTTCTTTTCCGGTTCTCAAACCTTTTAAAACTTTTACTACAGCTGGAATAACATCGCCTGCCCGTTCCACAATGACAGTATCGCCTATTTTTACCCCTAATCTTTCAATCTGATCTTTATTGTGAAGAGTGGCTCTGGTAATTGTAGCTCCTTCAATGACTAACGGCTTTAAAACAGCTACCGGCGTCACTGCTCCAGTCCTGCCTATTTGCACCTTTATATCTTCAACCACAGTCGTGCCTTCTTTGGGGGCAAACTTAAAAGCTCTTACTCCTCTGGGGCTCTTGCCAGCCACACCCAACTCATTAAAAAGCTGGTTATCGTTAATAGTAACCACCACCCCGTCTACCTGATAAGGCAGCCGCTCTCTGTCTTGGGCTGCCTTTTTCCAAAAATCCTCAACTTCTTCTAAATTATTACAAATTTTTCCCTTCTCAGCCTTAAAGCCAAACTTAACAAGCAATTCATGCTCTTGAGAATGCTTTTCAATTCCCATAGCTAGGGCTGTATCGCTGGCAATATCATATCCTAAAAACTTCAAATCTCTTGAAGCGGCTAATTTTGGGTCTAATTGCCTTATAGAACCAGCAGCCAAATTCCTAGGGTTAGCATATTGGCTTTCACCTTTTTGAGCTCTCTTTTTATTAATCTCTTCAAACGATTTTTTCTCCATATAGACCTCACCCCTAATCTCCACCCTGCCATCATAAATTATTTCTTTTATTTTAGGAGCTATCTCTGAGAAAATATCAATTCTTAAAGGAATGGTTTGAATGGTTTTAATGTTTTGGGTAACGTCTTCTCCAATTAAGCCATTGCCTCTAGTAGCAGCTCTAATCAAAACTCCTTTTTCATAAATTAAGCTGATAGCAAAACCGTCTATTTTAAGCTCACAAAAATATTCAAAATATTTGTTAGGTTTAATGCGTTTTAAATAATCCTGCCATCTTTTTAGTTCTTCTATGGTAAAAACATCTTCTATGGAAAGCATTGGAGTGTTGTGCTCTGCTTTTTTAAACTCAGCTAAAGGCTCACCGCCCACTCTTTGGGTAGGAGAGTCCGGAGTTATTAGTTCAGGAAATTGTTTTTCCAGTTCAGAAAGCTCGTGTTTTAAAGAATCTAAAGCAGAATCAGAAATCTCTTGCTTATCTAAAACATGGTATAAATAACGGTGATAATTAATCACCTTCCTAAGCTTGGCTATTCTCTTTTGAGCTTCTTGCTTATTCATAAGCTCATCTAGTAATCTTCACCCTCCGCTCAACCCCCTGATAATCACCTATAGAAAGAATGCAATAATGCTGGCCATCAACACAATCAGGAGAAGTCGTGGCAAAAAAATAAGTTTTGTAACTAGCGCCAGCCAAAGTGCCGCTTGGCCAAGGCTCTGCAGGAATACCCGTTTTACCTTCATATAAAGCCACTTCTGCGCCTGAATCAGCGGCGTAATAAGCAACGACTGAATCACCAATTTGTTTGATTGATTGAAGTTGAACCAAAAGCAAACTGCCTATACTAAAAACGGCCGCCAAAAGAATTGACATAATAACAATAGTAAAATATAAGCTGGCTCCTTTTTGTGTGTTCATCTTTTTATATCCGGATTGCGTTGAGAAACGCTTGTTTGAAAAGCCAAAACCGGACTAACTTTAGTATGAGCTTCAAAATAAATTGTTACAAACGGCTGAAAATCATCCATTTGACTTTCGCCGTGAAGATTAAACTTTAGGTTTTCAACTGTAATATTACCCGAAGTGAGATCTAAAATTTCAGTTCCATTATTAAACTTAATTTTTCCGTCTTCTAAATAGAATCTTTGGCAAGCACCGTCTTGCAGTGCATTAATAAAAGTAATGCTATCAGGACCAACTTCATAATTTTCTTTTGAGCCTATACAAATTCCGTTTATATCTTTTTCTGCCATTCTAAGCGCTCTAGACATATACTCCATAGCATAGCTAACCTGGCCTAAAACTGTCTTGGTGTCTAAAACTGATTTCTCTATCCGCAAACTGCTGACAAACAAAGAGGCAACAACCGTAATCGCAATAGAAAACATACCGGCCACTATTAAAAGCTCCACTAGGGTAAAAGCATGTTGTCCACTAATTTTTTGCATATGAAATTCTTATGTTGGATAACTAACCAATAATAATAGGCAGAAAAAATCAAAGCCCAAAAACCCAAAGGTCAAAAAATAAGGTCAAAGGTCAAAACTTTGCTTTTTCTTCAATTTTATTACTCCCAAAGCTATCATATTGGACAATTTATTGACTTCATTTAATAAATCATTTACTCGGTTCTTGTCTATCAAGGAAGCATCTCTCAATAAACCCAACCAATATTTAGTTTCATTAGCTGACTTAAGGGCAATCTCATGATATTTCTTGAATTCTAGTCGTGAACTTGAAGCTCTAGCTTCTATTAAGTTAGCACCTATGGAAGTAGCAGAATAAATCAGCTGATTAGCTATAACCCAGGCATTTCTTTTTTTTAGGCAGACTATCTGTTGATCGGATAACTTACAAACTGAATTTATAGCACCTTATTTTTAAATCTTTTTTGTCTTCACTTTCGACTTTTGAATTTTGTCTTTTAATTTTGCTTCTTACCACCATTTATATAATTCTTGAACTACCTGAATGTCTTGATAACCGGTTTTGGTTTTCCAATAAACTGTAACCGTAGCCCTTATGTGCTCTGGGTCGATATCTTCAATTAAAACCTTTCTTTTATACTTTGTTTTTTCTCCAGTGCTGTAGTTATAAAAATCTCCGTCTAATTTCTTAAGAAATTCTAAGCTAGCATAATCACAGCCAGAGCAATTAGAAAGAGAAGGGCTTAAATATCGCACATCTTGATAATCTATTTCATATTCTCCCGAACTCAGTCCTTCGCTCCAGACAACTCCTGGTTCCAGCAAATTAGTGTCCCTGATATTCTTAATAATCTCCAGCCCTTCTTGGGCTAAGAATGCGGCAGTTAAGCGCGACCTGGCATAATCAATTGTACTAACGGCCTGTTGAATGGCAGTATAAGCGCCCAAAATGCCTACTGAAATCACAGTAATCGTTATTAAAAGCTCTATTAAAGTAAAACCTTTGTTCATTCTGTTGAGATTAAGCCAGCTGAATTTATAATAATCTTTCTGCTTCGACCAGCGCCAGAAAGAGTAATTTCAGCAGTGCCAAGAGCGCCATTGATATAAACAGAGGGAGACGGCGGTTCAAACACTATATCTAACGGAGTATCTGAAAGAGCGCTAATACCAGTACCTTCTTCTAAAGAAACTGTGTCCACAACTGTGTCAGCTGCTGTATATACCTTATCAGCAAAACTGTCTACAAAAATAATATAAGAGTTACCAATAGTAAAATGGACGCCATAACCCCCTTCGGGCCTTTCTGTTCCTACTTCTTGGGCTGACATGGCCATTTCTCTTACTTGCTCTAATTTCGTAGTAAGATTAAAAACAGCGCGCTCAAAAGCCAACTCTCTTCCCCTGTCTTTGTAACCCCAAAAGCTAACTGCCAGAAGGATAGACATAACAGTTACGGTAATCAAAAGCTCTATTAAGCTGACGCCTTTCTCTTTATCAAACATAAAAACCAAGCAAATTTAAATACCAATTGATTATTTCTTGCCCCCAGAAAAAGGCAATTACACTTCCGGTTATCAAAAATGGGCCAAAAGGAACTTCGCTTTTTAAGCCCTTATTGCTAAAAATCATGAGTCCTATTCCTATTATAGCACCAATAACAAAACTTAAAAACAAACCCAGCGCTATATTAGGCCAAGACAAAAACAAGCCTAAAAAAACAGCCAATTTTACATCTCCAAAGCCCATCCACTTTCCTTTGGACGCAAGATAGATTATTAAAAAAAACAAAGCTGCCCCAAGAGCAGACAATAGAGGCAAAACAATTGAATTAGTTATTACAACATAAACAAAAGTAACAAAAATCAAAGGAAAAAGAATTTTATCAGGGATGATAAAATGCCTTAAATCATAAATAAAAATGGCCAACATACAAAAAAAGATAAAAGCCAAAAAAGCAAGCTCAATACTAGGCCCGGCATACCAAAAAAGCGCAACCAGCAAAATTCCGCTAATAATCTCTATTAAAGGATATTGAAAAGAGATTCTTTTTTTACAATAACGACAACGCCCCCCTAAAAAAACAAAGCTGAAAATCGGTATTAAATCATTCCAAGCCAGTTCGTGCTTACACTTGGGGCAAATGGAGCGGCCAAAAACAAAGCTTTTGTTCACTTCTAAGCGATAGAGCAGGCAATTCAGAAAAGAACCAATTATTGTGCCAAAGCAAAAAAATAAAAAATATAAAAGCAAATTTATAAATAACATTATAATATTTTACAACATTATTACCATATAGTTAAATAAGGGCACGTTGTGCTTAGTCCGACTAAGCACAAG
>CAZWQR010000015.1:0-1867 GCA_964636195.1 uncultured Candidatus Saccharibacteria bacterium | reverse complement strand
GAGGCCTCTTTTAGAGAAACCGCAATCATACTAAGCAAAATAGCAATTATAGCTATAACCACCAAAAGTTCTACTAAGGTAAAAGCTTTTTGATTCCTAATTGGTATTGTCATTTCTTAAAAAAACTTAAATAATGCTATTCACAAGTGTAAGTAGTGCCGTCGCAAGTACCGGTAGGATCAGCGTATTCGCCAGCGTGCCCAGCGCTATCAACGCAGAAATAACCAGCGCCACCTAATAAGCTTGAATAAACACAGTAATTGTCTGTCTCACTATAGCAGCCAATTGTACCACCCTGATCTGTGATGTCAGACTGTAGGGCTTGCAATTCGGTAGAAGCTCCTAAGTCAGTGGCTGCTGCACCACACACACTTGTATAGCTATTGTTGTCTACATACAACATCTCCGCTTGAGTTCTAACTTGATTTAGGGCAGACTCTATTCTGGCATTTTTTGCTTTAGAAGGAGCTCCTCTTAAAGACACTAAAACAATAGCAGCTAAAATACCAATAATGGCAATAACCACTAATAATTCAATTAAAGTAAAACCTTTTTTCTTTTTCATAAAGATAAATTATTAATTTTTTCTTGCCGACCTTTAAAATTTTTGCCTTTTAAACTATTTTAAGCGAAAAAAAAGTTAAATTCAAACAAAGATTGTGAATAACTACATACCAAAACTAGACATTCCTCTATAAATAGGAGTAATAATGGATATCATTAAAATTGCTATAGCCCCACCCAAGATAACGATCATAATCGGTTCAATAATATCCACCAAACGATCCACTCCTCGCCCAACTTCCTGCCGATAGAAATCAGCCACATTTAATAGAGCTTCGTCTAGCCTGCCCGTACGCTCGCCTACGCTTACCATTTGAGAAACCAAACTAGGAATATACTTAGGATATTCAGACAAAACAGAGCTCATATTCTCGCCCCTTCTTACTCCTTGCTGGGTTTTTCTTATGATGCTCTGATAAATACTGTTGCCAGAGGTGGCTCCTACAATGTCTAGGGCCTGAGTAATGGGCAAACCAGCCAAAATTAAGGTAGAAAGATTTTCACTAAACCGGGCAAGCTGATTTTTCTTGACCAAACTTCCAATAATCGGCATTCTAAGAGACAGCCTGCCCGCCACTTCTTTGCCTTCTTCGGTTTTAAAATACTTCCAAAAGCCTAAAATCAACAAACTTAAAGCTAAAAGCATAGCCCACCACCAAGTCTTAGCAAATCCTCCAAAAGCCATAACCGCCCTGGTAGCCCAAGGCAATTCCACATTAAGCGAAGCTAGGGTGCTTTCAAAAGAGGGTAAAACCATAAAAATTGCCAAAGCGCCCATTAACAAAAATACTACAAACACAAAAGCTGGATAGGTCATCCCACTTTTTATTTTATTAATCAAATTATATTCCCGCTCCAAGTGCTCGGCCAAATAATGAAGACTTTCAGAGAGTTTTCCTGAGGCCTCGCCTGATTTTACAATATTGATAAAAAAGTTTGAAAAAACAGACGGATATTTAGCTAACGCTTCTGAGAAATAAACGCCGCCCTCAACTTCATCGGCAATATCGCTTAATTGAGCGGCAAAAAGCTTTTTATTGGTCTGCTCAGCTAAAGATTTTAAAGAATCAACCAAGCTCACTCCTGATTTAAGCATCAAAGAAAGCTGGCGGGCAAATATCATTATCTCTTTTCGCCCAGCTTTTTCAAAAAGATTAAAACTTCTGGAATAAAAAGGAAGCGCTTCTAATTTTTCTAAATGGGTAACATAAAGCCCTTCGTCCTGCAAAAGACTAACAGCTTCTCTTTTGCTGCCCACTTGAATAGTGCCCACCTGAATCAAACCATCTTTAGTTCTAGCTTG
>CAZWQR010000014.1:0-9575 GCA_964636195.1 uncultured Candidatus Saccharibacteria bacterium | reverse complement strand
AATTTTCAATTATCAATTTTCAAACAATTTTCAATTTTCAATTATCAATTTTCAATTCCTCAATTTTTATAACAAGCAACGCGCAATCCGTAACGCACGACAAAAAATCGTGTATCAAGATTAAAAAACTTTCGCCTTGTTCAGATTCTTGGTTCACTAAACAATTAATATATATTTCTTGATATTAGTTCTTGAAAATTAAAAACTTAAGATTATGCGTCTATCCTCTAACATATCAGCTATTCCTAAAATCGGGCCAGTTTATGCCAAGCGCTTAAAAAAACTGGGGATCAAAACTGCCGGTGATCTCCTTTTTTATTTTCCAAAAAGATACATTGATTTTTCAGAAATAAAAAAAATCGCTGATTTAAAAATTAATGAAACCGCCTGCATTAAGGGCACTATTGAAAAAATAGAAAATCAAACAACTTTTAAAAAAAGGCTAAGTATAACCAAAGCAATTGTAAAAGACGAATCAGGCATTATCTCTGTAACTTGGTTTAACCAACCTTATCTTATTAAAAGCCTAAGGCAAAATGATAAAGTTTGTTTAGCTGGAAAAATATCTATTTCTAAAGAAGGAGCTTATCTCTCAAGCCCTACTTATGAAAAAATATCAGGATCAGAACTCAAACATACCGGCAGATTAGTGCCTGTTTATACCGAAACCAGGGGCATAAGCTCACGCTGGCTAAGGTATATAATAAAGCCCTTATTGGAAAAGCTGGGAGGCAAAATTCCAGAAACCTTACCTCAGGAAATAATCAAAGAGCAAGGCCTTTTGCTTTTAAAAGAAGCACTCTTACAAGTCCACTTCCCCAAAAACCAAAAAACTGCTCAAAGAGCCAAAAAACGGTTCGCCTTTGAAGAACTTTTTTTGTTAGAGCTTTTTGTTTTAAGTAAAAAAGCCAAAACAGCCGATTTTAATGCTCCAGCCATTCCTATTGCTTTAGAAAAAATACAACAATTTATAAAAGACCTGCCCTTTGACCTTACTAAGGCCCAGAAAAAAGTAAGCTGGCAAATCTTAAAAGACCTAGAGCAGAAAAAACCAATGAGCCGGCTGCTTCAAGGAGATGTGGGCTCTGGAAAAACCGTAATAGCCAGCTTGGCGGCTTTAAATGTAATCAAAAACGGCTATCAAGTAGCTTTTATGGCTCCTACCGAGATACTTTCTAAACAGCACTTTCGCACTTTAGCCGAATTTTTCAAAAAAGCCAAAATCAATATTGGTCTTTTAACCTCTAAAACAGATAAATTTATTTCCAAAAAATTAGAAAAACAAGCTATAGAAATTTCCAGAAAAAAACTTTTAGAAAAAACTCTAGCTGGCAAAATTGATATTTTAATTGGCACCCACTCTTTAATCCAGGACAAGGTTAAATTTAATAATTTAGGTTTTGTAGTATTAGACGAACAGCACCGATTTGGCGTAGAACAGCGCGCTAAACTTTGTAAAAAAGAAAATGGCCTTATTCCTCACCTTTTGTCTATGACTGCCACTCCTATTCCCCGAAGTTTAGCTTTAACAATCTACGGCGACCTTGACTTATCTTTAATTGATGAAATGCCCAAAGGAAAAAGAATTGTAGAAACAAAATTAATTCCAGAAAAAGAACGCAATAAGGCCTACAAATTAGTAGAAAAAGAAATCAAAAAAGGCAACCAAGCTTTTGTCATCTGCCCCAGAATTGATAAAAAAGAAGAAAACGAAGAACATAGCTGGGCTGAAGTTAAAACCGTAAAGCAGGAATTTGAAAATCTTTCTAAAAAAGTCTTCCCTAGGTTTAAATTGGCTATGCTCCATGGAAAAATGGCTACCACAGAAAAAAGCCAAATAATGAAAGATTTCCAAAAAGGTAAAATAAATATTTTGGTCTCTACTTCAGTAATAGAAGTGGGCATAGATATTCCCAAAGCCACAATAATGATAATAGAAGGAGCAGAAAGATTCGGTCTAGCCCAACTCCATCAATTCAGAGGCCGAATAGGAAGAAGCGGCGATAAGGCTTATTGCTTTTTGTTCTATAATTCAAATTCACAAAAATCAAAAGCTCGGTTAAGGGCCTTAGTTAAAATCCAAAACGGTCTGGAGCTGGCAGAAAGAGATTTAAAAATTAGAGGGCCAGGTCAATTTTTAGGAACAAAACAATGGGGGCTGCCAGATATTGCTATGAATGCCTTAGATGATTTATCTTTAGTGGAGCAAGCCAGGCAAGAGGCAAGAAAAATCCTCGAAAACGACCCAGAATTAAAAAAGAACCCTATCCTAAAAAGGCGGGTTAAAAAATTCCAAGAAAAAACTCATTTAGAGTAAATCAACGGTATTTAGGCGTAGGCCAAAAACCCATATACCTTCCCAAGAGGAGTCTGGTTTGAGCATCTAGAGCAGGGAAAGAAACAAAAAACATCATTATGGCTGGGAAAAATATCCATTGAGCAGCAACCAAAAATAAATGCCTTTTTGTTTTGCCTTCCTGCTTAGGCATTAAATAGACGGTGTAATACATATAGCTAAAAAGGCCAATCATAGCTAAAGTTAAAAATCTACCAGTAAAACGAGGGAGATTATAAGAAAGCAGAGTTTGGTTGTATAAAGAGCCGCCCAAAAGACTAGGCAGCCAGCCCAAAAAAGCGAGCAGAATAGGAGCGCAAGCCCAATTCCAATGGCTCTCTATCACTTCAAAGCTTAAACTTATTTTCTTTTTAAAAGAAATTTTTTTGTTTTTCAAAAAACCAAATAAAAAATAAGGAATTTCTAAAACACCATAAGCCCACCGGCGTTGTTGTTTGTAAATATTGCCCAAGGTTTTAAAAAAGGTTTGGCCAACATTGGCATCCATAGAAACCGGGCACAACAAGGGCTCTACCCGATAATCTCCATCATAAAAAAGCAAACAATGCCAAAAAATATGAGAGTCATCTGAAACAACATCTGGCCTTTTAAAACCAACTTCCACCAAGGCCTGAAAAGCCATAGAGTGCGAAGAAAAAGTAATTAGCTTTTCCTGCCTTTCTTGATTTGTAATATGCCAAAAACTGGTAGAAAAAGAAAATAGGCGCGACATCGCCGGAGCTTGCCAGATATTATTCAAAAACAAAGCTACTGGCTGAAAGCTGGTTCTTAATGGCTTCTTGGCGGTTAGATAGCGGTAACTCAAACAAGCAAAATATTCCTTGCTAACTACTGTGTCTATATCAAAAGAGGAAAAAATAATCTTCTTATAATCAAGGCCAAGCTGGTCAACAAACTGCTTGGCTTTTTTAGTAGCCCAGGCCTCGTTTGAGGCCTTGCCTGCCAATTCGCCCGGCAAACCATAAGGATGGCGAGTAACTAAAAACTTAAAAAACTGCCCCGAAAACTCTTGGGCTATTTTCTGGCCGTCCTTCAAGGCCTCGTCTCCCGCTTTTTCTTCTTGAGCCAAAATAACAATCAATTTATCATTGGGATAATTTGTGTCAGCCAATCCCTGTATAGAACTTCTAACAAGCTGATAAGGTTCTTTATACATTGGCATAACCACTACATGGTAAAGTTCTTGCCAGTTTTTTATGTTTAAACCGTTATCTACTGCCCTTAAATCAAGGTTGCTCAGCTTCTTAAGCCAATCTATTTTTTCACACTCTCTCATCCTTTTATAGCCAGCCCTAACATGAAAAGAAAAATAGACAGCCCTAAAAAACCAATAAGCTACAAAAACTAAAGCGAATAAAGAAACCGCCAAAGGCGCAAAATAAGAAAGCAAAACTGCCAAAATAATAGTGCCCCAGCTTATCAGCCCGGGCATTATTTCAAAAAATCTATAAAGCCACCTCTCTCTTCTCTTTTTCAGGTCAGAGGCGCGGGAAATCTTTAGGTAATACTTCTCATCCATAATGCAGCGCCACGGGGAATCGAACCCCGATTGCTAGATTGAAAATCTAGAGTCCTAACCGTTAGACGATGGCGCCATTAATAAGTCTCCATTAAACAAGCCCAGTATATATTAGAATTTGTAAAAAATCAAGAGCTCTGCTATCCTAAATCTAATGAAAATACTAGCTATTGAAACCTCTTGTGACGACACTGCTATTGCTCTGGCTCAATGCCAAACAAACTCTTTTAAATTGCTTTCTAGTGTCGTTTCCTCTCAAAACGAAATACACAAAAAATACGGCGGCATTTATCCAAGCTTAGCCAGGAGAGAACATCAAAAAAACTTAATGCCCGTGCTTGAAGAGGCGCTAAAAAAAAATTCAATTTCCAATAGTCAATTATCAGATAATTATCAATTAAATAATTTTCAAGTAAAGAAAATAAAGAAAATATTAGAAAGAGAAAATATAACAAAAATACAACTATTAGATTTCTTGAAAAGACACAAAAAGCCAAATATAGCTATAATTGCCGTTACCAAAGGACCAGGCCTGGAACCCTGCCTCTGGACAGGCGTTAATTTTGCCAAAGCGCTCTCGTGTGCCTGGAACATTCCAGCAATTGGAATAAATCATATAGAGGCCCACATTTTTGCTGCTTTCTTAAAAAAAGAAGTTGAAATCCAAAAAGTAAAACAAGGATTCCCCGCTATAGCCCTTATTGCCTCTGGGGGACACACTCAATTAATTTTCGTTGAGAAGATAGGAAGATATAAAATCATTGGTGAGACCAGAGACGATGCAGCGGGCGAGGCTTTTGATAAAATTGCCAGGATTCTTGGATTAGGCTATCCCGGAGGTCCAAAAATTGAGAAAACAGCAAAAAACGCGCCTGACTGCAAAATAAAACTGCCTCGCCCAATGATAAATTCCAAAAATTATGATTTTAGCTTTTCGGGGCTCAAGACAGCTGTGCTTTATAAATATAATAAAAACAAAGCCCCTGGTATGGCTAAAGAAGCTCAACAAGCGATAATTGATGTTTTGATAAAAAAAACCTTAAAAGCGGCTAAGAGCTTCAGGGTAAAAAATATCATAATAGGCGGCGGCGTTTCCGCAAATCAAGAACTAAGAAAACAATTCCAAAATAAAATAGGAAAAGATTTTAATTTACGTTTTCCGTTACCCGCCTTTTCCACAGATAATGCGGCTATGGTTGCGTTATGCGCTTGTTTAAAAAATAAAAAATCTGATAAACTGATAGCAGAAGCTAATTTGAGATTATGATTCATTGCCAATTCTTTATTTTTATGGTTTTGGGCTTACTGCCAAGTTTTATTTGGCTGCTCTTTTATTTAAGAAAAGACCAAAAACCGGAGCCAAACAAGATGATCCTTTTTGTTTTCTTGTTGGGAATGCTTATCACTCTTCCAGCCGCTGGCATAGAAAAATTTTTTAGCGAGCTTATGATAACAAATCTAAAACTCTCAACGGCTGGTTATTACTTAATCTATTTTCTAGCCGTTGTGGGAATAACAGAGGAATTACTCAAGTATTTAACAGTAAGATTTTCTGCCTTAAAAACAATGGAGTTTGACGAACCAATAGACGCTATGATTTATATGATAATTGCGGGCTTAGGCTTTGCAGCTATAGAAAATATACTAGTTCTCTGGACCTTAAAACAACCCCTTTTATTAGAACACGCTCTGCTGGCCCTCTGGGGAAGATTCATTGGAGCAACGCTTTTGCACGCCCTAGCGGCTGCCAATGTTGGTTTTTTCATTGCCCTCTCCTTTTTTAGAGTCAGGTACAGAATAATGCTAATTTTTGTTGGAATCTTAAGCTCAGCTGTCTTGCACGGAATCTATAATATTGGTATAAAAATGGAAGGAGGCCTTGCTTTGCTCGTTTCTGGAACAGTACTTATCTCTCTGTTTATTCTAGTTCTTTTTGAATTCCAAGAAATTAAAAAACTGCTTGGCGTCTGCAGAGTAAAACTTCTAAAATAATTAAAACATTCGTATGGCTATTTTCAAAAACAAAAAACCAAAAAGAGAAACCAAAGAATGGTTATCTTCTAGCGATGAAGGCGAGTTGACTATAGACGCCTATGAAACCAAAAATAACTTTGTAATAATTTCTACCATTGCCGGGGTTAGCGCGAAAGACCTAGATATTTCTGTAGAAGACGATATGCTCATTATTAAAGGAAAAAGAGAAAAGCCCAAAACCTCCGAAAAAGACAAAAATTACTTCCAAAAAGAATGTTTTTGGGGACCTTTTTCTAAAAAAATAATCCTGCCCGAAAAAGTAAACATTTCTAAAGCCAAAGCCACGATCAAAGACGGCATTTTAGTTCTCAAAGTGCCAAAATCTAATAGCCAAAGCTCTAAAAAAATTCAAATAAAGGATGAATAGCAAAAAACTCAATACCTTGATACTTTTGAGTATCTTGGCTTTTTCATTTTTTACTCATTTTATCTATCTAAGCTATCCTTCAGAGGTAGTGTTTGATGAGTTCTATTTTGGCAAATTCGGCTCTTATTATATAAGCAAAACTCCTTATTTTGATATTCACCCTCCTTTGGGAAAACTAATGCTTGGCTTATCAGCTAAGCTTTTTAATATCAGCCCGACTTGCAATTTTGAAGATATAGGAGCAAGGTGTGACAGCTATATTTTCTTTGCTTTAAGGTTTATGCCTGCTCTTTTTGGAGTACTAACGACCCTTGTCTTGTACTTTTTAGTTAAAACGCTGACTAAATCAAATAAAAAAG
This sequence comes from uncultured Candidatus Saccharibacteria bacterium, assembly GCA_964636195.1. GTDB lineage: Bacteria > Patescibacteriota > Minisyncoccia > Minisyncoccales > PEYH01 > CAZWQR01. The sequence continues at coordinate 2,940 of CAZWQR010000014.1, read as the reverse complement.
GGCTTTTAGCAGCTTTTCTTTTTTCGCTTTCTAACATATTCTTGCTCCAATCAAGACACATCCAAATTGACATCTTTTTAATCTTCTTCGGAATTCTGGCAATCTATCTTTTTCTAAAAGCCAAAACTACTAAGCACCAATTATTATATTTTTTACTCTCAGCTCTTAGCGCTGGAGCCTGCATTTCTGTAAAATGGACTGGCATAAGCTTTGTAGCTTTTATTGGTTTTTTATGGCTTTTGGAATTGCTTGAGGAAAAAATTAAATTCAAAAAATTCATCTTTATAGCTGGAATTTTTGCTTGCAGCATTCTTTTTATCTATCTAACTCAATTCTATATCCATTTTCTGTTAATTCCAGGAGGAGGGCAAGTAGACCTGTTTTTGGGGCAAGATTTTCAAGAGCTGCCATTTTTAGAAAAAATTTCTGTTATTAATGCCAGAATGTTCACTGCCAATACCAATATGCCCCATGAGCATCCTTATAGCAGCAAATTTTATCAATGGCCTTTAATGCATAAAAAAATTCTCTATTGGAGAACTAACGACTCTAAACTTCAAATAACTTCTGCCGGCAATCCAGTGCTTTGGTTTCTTTCTAGCACAGCTATGTTGCTTGCTTTTATTTCTATTTTTTACAAACGACTAAGGCAAGAAATTTATGAAAATGAAAGAGTTTTCTTCTTTATAATCATTGGTTTTGTTATGGGAATGCTGCCTTATATTGTTATAAAAAGAGCAACCTATATCTACCATTACTTTCCTTCTTATCTCTTTTCGATAATAAACCTAAGCATCTTTATGTTTTGGATAAAAAAACACAAACAAGTTGTGTTTTGGTTAACAATCATTCTCATCATCCTTGGCTTTATAACAATTTCTCCTCAAACTTATGGGTTCAAACCGCTCATTCCATACATAAAGCCATAGTGTCTCTGGCAGGAATTGCCAGGCCTAAGCTGGTCTGCCTAGAACGGAAACCTCTGTGTTTATGTGTCGGGGGAGAGATTCGAACTCTCAAGGGTTTCCCCAGTAGATCCTAAATCTACCGCGTCTGCCAATTCCGCCACCCCGACAAAAAATGGCAAAACAATTCTACTAACTCCATCATAGGTGCAAACCTAACCCTCGCCCTTAAAAGGGGCGAGGGTAATTTCTATCTAATACAGCATCTCTATTAAGGCGTGTATCCTAATATTTGCAATACCAAAGCTACTAAACCCCTAGCCAAGACACCAATTGCTAAACCAATCAACGCATACATTAAAAAATTTCTGGCCTTTCCTACTTGGTCTGGGTTGCCTCCAGCAGTTACAAAAAGATAGGCAGAAATCATAGCCATTAAGACCGCTACCACGATTAAAAAGCCAAACAGCCAAGTAATGATTGTCCTAATCAAACCTATCGGCTCAATGCTGGGCGGTTCGGTCGGAGTAGGAGTTAAGGTAACAGTGAAAGCTGAAGCCACCACAGGCAAAACAAATACTCCCAAAACTGTCATCAATGACAATAATCCGATTATTTTCTTGCTCATAATAAGTTTAAGTTAAACTTCTTATCTGCCCTATGGGCAGAACCGACCTTTTGAAAGCCATTGTAATATGTTAAAGCAATAACAATAAACGCGCAAGTTAAATATCCACAGGCCTTTATATTATATGCCTAGAATTGTCTTAATAACATTCCAAATGCCCAGTGCAAGCCCTACAATAGCTAGGCCTACCAAAGCATAAATTATCACTTTTTTGGCTGTAGCTACTTTAGCGGGATTGCCGCCGGAAAAAACAAAATAATAAGCTCCTATTATCAGCATCAAAACAGCTACAACGATTGATATTGGCCAAAGCCAGCTTAAAATTCTAACCAAAAGGTCTTCAAACCCGCTCATCCCCCCTCCGCTGGTAGGGTGAAGGGGGTCTGTAAACCCGGGAGTCAAAGCAAAAACATTATTACTCAAAAAAAGCAACAAAAATACAATTAGAATAAAATATTTTTTGGACATAAAAAAGCGGTAGCGGTAAAAGTTAATCCGCCGGCAAAAGCACTAATTAATAGTTTAATTATCATCATTGTACCAAAAAATACTGCGCAGTAAAGAATAATCTTTTTAGCCAAGACAATATTATTAGGATTGCCGGGGGCAGTCAAATAAAGCACTCCAGCGCTGATTATCCCTATGGGTAAACCAAAAACTGAAGCCCATAAAAATACTCTGGCTATCCAAAGCAAAAGTTCAGGAAAGCTTCTGGCGTTTATAGGATTATCTGCTTGGGCATAAACAGAAAAAGCAAAACTAAAAAATATTAATATAACCAAAACAGTTTTCATAAAACTAACCTTTAATAAAATCCCAAATAAAATTAATTATTCCTTTGGCTAAAAGCATTACTAAGTAGCCAATAATTGTCCAAAAAATAATTCTTTGAGCCCGCTTCACTCTTTCGGGATTGCCTCCAGAAGTAGCCAAAACATAAGCGCCAACCAAAAGAAACAAAACTACTAATACTATAGCGTGGCCATAAATATACATAATCGGTCCCCACCAAATAAAAGTAATAATATCATTCCAAGCTAAGGGGTTACGATATTCGTTAAAGGTAGAAGTGCTAACATGAATTGAAAATTGGGTAATAGCGCACTCGGGAACTGGTTCGTCACTACAAGCACTTACTTGACCATAATAATCTCCCTTACTAGAATATGTGTGCTGAACGCTAGTCTGACAGGTTTGAGGAGGAGCTGCATAATCGACACCCATGGCACAAGGAGCATTAGTAGATGTGCCAGGCTCTCCAAAATTAAGCTCGACTGAATCATTCCTTAATCGATAATTCGAATCTACACTAATATCAAAAGTTACTACATCACCCACTCCAACATTGGCAGAAGGTTTAATCTCAACGTTTATATTGGGAGCCAAACCCCAAGCATCTAAAGGTAA
>CAZWQR010000013.1:0-16262 GCA_964636195.1 uncultured Candidatus Saccharibacteria bacterium | reverse complement strand
TTATTTTTCTAAAACCACTCCCCAATGGTATGTGCCTGCCTCAAGCTCTTTTTTCTGTTTAAGTTCTAAGCGGATTAAAATCGCTTTTATATCCTCCAGTTCAACCCTTCCTTCAACCGGGCCAAAAGGAGAATCTTTCTTCCAATCAACTATTAACATTTGGCCTTTTGGCTTCAAAATCCTCTTGGCTTCCTTTAACATAGCTTCTTTGTGCTCGGATTGAAACAAAATATTAGACACAACCACTAAATCCATTAAATTATCCTGAATTCTTGAACCTTTTGGTTCTTCCAAGTCACATCTAATTTTTCTAATATTATTCAAACCCTCAGCCCGAGCCCTGCCCGTCAAAGCAGAAAGCGCCTCTTCTTGAATATCTAGGGCGTATACCATTCCTTTAAAAAGCTTTCTGGCTAAAGGAATGACAAACCCGCCAGGACCGCAGCCGAATTCAGCTACATGATAATCCGGCTTTAGTTCTAATTGGGAAATAATTTTTTCTGGCTCTAAAAAACTAATCATTATAAGCTAATTAAAGAGATCACTTTGTCGTCTGAGCCCAATTTCATTATCCTAACGCCTTGAGTGGCTCGGCTTAAAGAAGAAATGCTTTTGGCAGAAGTCCTGATAACTTGGCCGTGTTTTGAAATAATAATTAAATCTTCGCCTCCTTTTAAGACTTTGGCTTTGACTAAATCTCCAGTTCTTTTAGTAAGCTTGGCTGTCTTTATCCCACTGCCGCCCCGGCTTTGCTTTCTATATTGACTAATTTTTGTCTTTTTGCCATAACCATTTTCCGTAACCACCAAAAGATAATCGCCAGTACTTGATTTCTCCACAATTTCCATAGCTATTACCTTATCATCCCTTTTTAACCTAATGCCTTTATTGCCTGCCGCAGTTCTGTGCATAGATCTAATTTCCTTTTCTTTGAACCTGATTGACTGACCTTTCTGGGTTACTAAGATAATATCACTCGCGCCAGTGGTCTTTTTGACTGAGCAGAGCAAATCGTTCTTTTTTAAATTTATGGCAATCAACCCCGATCTTCTGATATTGGAAAAATCTTCTAATTTTGTCCTCTTGATTATACCATTTTGGGTAGCCATGGTTAAATAGGATATCCCGTTCTTTTGATCTAGTTTGCCTAGAGGCAAAACAGCTAAAATTTTGTCTTCAGGGGAAATCTCTAAAAAGTTGTACAAAGGCTTACCCTTAGAAGTCCTGTTTCCTTGAATTATTTCATAAGCTGGCACAGAAAAAACCTTGCCCGAATCAGTAAAAAACAAAAGTTCGTCTAATGTACTGGCCAAAAGGAAATGCTTTACAAAGTCATTATCTTTTGTCTTAATCCCAATAATGCCTTTGCCTCCTCTCTTTTGCGTCCTATAAACAGAGGGGCTCATTCTTTTAATATATCCCTTGTCAGTTAAAGTAATCAGAGTTTCCTCATCGGGCACTAAATCTTCGGTGGAAAAACTTTCTGCTTTTTTAACATAAACTTTAGTCCTTCTCTCGTCGCCATAGTCATCTTTTAACCTCTTTAGCTCTTTTTTAATAACATTTTTAATTTTTATTTTGCTTTTTAAAATAGCTTGATACTCTTTAATTTTCTCTTTCAACTCTTTAAGCTCTTCTTCAATCTTCTTCCTTTCTAACTTTGCTAAAGCAGAAAGCTTTGTCTCCAAAATGGCTTCTGCCTGCAGGTCGGTAAGCTTAAATTTCTTTTTGAGTTTTTCTTTGGCATCAGCTCGGTCATTAGACTGCTTAATAGTTTTAATAACTTCATCAATCTTAGAAAGGCATTTAGCTAAACCTTCCAAAATATGTTCTCTTTCTTTTGCTCTTTTTAATTCATATTGAGTTCTCCTAACAACTACCTCTTTTCTATGTGCCAGATAATAATTTAAAAGCTCTGGCAGAGAAAGCAGCCGAGGTTGGATTCCGTCAACTAAAGCAATCATATTCAAATGAAACTTCTTCTGTAAGTCAGTGGCTTTATAAAGATAATTCAAAATCTTTTGCGGAAAAGCGCCCTTTTTTAATTCTAAAACAATTCTTAATCCTTCTCTGTCTGACTCATCTCTGGCATCTTTGACCCCTTTAATCTTTTTGTCTTGGATAAGCTTAGCAATCTGAGAAACTAAAGTTGCCTTGTTAACCTGAAAAGGAATCTCTGTAATAATAATTTTCCATTCTTCATTCTTGCCTTCCTGAACTTCTGCTTTACCTTTCATCAAAATCGGACCCTTGCCTTGGGCATAAGCAGAAATTATCTCTTTTTGATTATAAATTATTCCTCCAGTCGGGAAATCAGGGCCTTGAATAAATTGAAACAAATCCTCTGTTTTGGCATGAGGATGGTCTAATAAATAAATAGCGGCCTCGCACACTTCTGACAAATTATGGGGCGGAATATTGGTGGCCATTCCAACAGCAATGCCCAAAGAGCCATTTAAAAGAAGCTGAGGAGGCAAAGCGGGCAAAACAACCGGCTCCTGCCTACTGCCGTCATAATTGTCTACAAAATCAACCGTCTCTTTTTTAATATCCGAAAGCATCTCTTCAGCCAAAGCTGTCATTCTAGCTTCAGTATATCTTTGAGCTGCCGGCGGATCAGCGTCAATGCTTCCAAAATTTCCTTGCCCTTGAATTAAAGGATAACGCAGGGAAAAATCCTGAGCCATTCTGACCAACGCGTCGTAAACAGCCAAATCGCCATGAGGATGATAACGCCCTAAGACCGAGCCAACAACATTAGCTGATTTGCGGAAAGAAGCACTATGATAAAGGCCATCCTCTTGCATAGCATAAAGTATTCTTCTATGAACCGGCTTTAAACCATCTCTTACGTCAGGCAGAGCCCTAGAAACAATAACAGACATTGCATAATCAATATAGCTTTCCTGCATTTCCTGATTAATTTCTCTGTCTTTTATATAACCAATTTCTGTTTTGGGTTCTTGTTTCTCTTTTGCCATATTTAGTAACTATTTAAACGTTGAATAGTGATGAATAAAAAAAGAATAAAAAGTATAATAGCTGCAAAAATTACTACTGCCCAGAAAATAATTTTTCTCTTTCTCAAAGGTAATCCTCTTAGGTTTTTCAAGGTCTCTTTCAAGGCTTTAAAACAATGATTTTTGTTTCTGAGGGCAGGGCATTGGCTTTAATCTTAAGCGCTTCTTCCTCTTTTATATTTTCCTGCCCCATAGTTTTTAAAAACTCGTCTACTTTATCAAGTTCAAATTTAAGATTAGCAATTTTGTAATGCATAGGAATAATAATTTTTGGCTCTATTTGATTAGCAATCTTTTGAGCGCCCTCAGCGTCAATGGTATATTTTCCTCCAACCGGAATCATCAAAATATCCACATCCCCTATGGTCTCTAGCTGTTGAGAGCTCAGTTCCTCTTGCCCTAAATCTCCTAAGTGGCAAAGCGAAATACCTTCTGTTTCAATAATATAGATTAGCGTCTTGCCCAAATCTTTCTTTTCATAAGTGCCATGGCTGGCCGAAACGCCTTTAACAAAAACCTCCTTGACCTCATATTCGCCGGCTTCTTTAATCACAAAAGGGCTATCTTTAACCACCTTCTCGTTATTGTGGTCTTCATGGTCGTGGGTAATCAAAAGCAAATCTGCCCTCAAAGAAGGCAATTTCAATCCTGTTTGCTTTCCATAGGGGTCAATAACTATCCTGGTTTTCTTTTTAGCATCAATTGAGGCGGTCCTTATTTCAAAGCAGGCCTGCCCGTGCCAATAAATTTCCATAGTATTATTATCTTAACATTTTTTAGAAAAATCTTCAATAATTACTTCTGTGAAATTTTTCCCTAAATGCTTGCCAAACAAACGCTTTTATGCTACCTTATTTTATATGGAAAAAATAAAATTAGAAACAAAAACAGAAGCTGAGGGTGTCTTACCGCCCAAGAAAGGCGAGACCGTTGAGGGTAAAATAATCGGCAATGACCGCTACTCTGTCTACGTTGATTTGGGCCCTATCGGAACTGGGATAATTTTTGGCAAAGAATATTACGCAGCCAAAAATATGCTCAAATCATTAAAGCCAGGCGACGAGATAAAAGCCAAGATTTTGGAAGTTGACAACGAGGAAGGATACATTGAGCTTTCTTTAAGAGAAGCTAAAGAAGAAAAAAATTGGGAAAAACTTCAGGAATTAGAGCACGGCTCAGAAACAGTAAAAATAAAAATAACTGGCGCCAACAAAGGCGGACTCTTAGCAGAATTTTTCAATATAAAAGGGTTCTTACCATTGTCTCAGCTCTCAATAGAACATTATCCCAGAGTAAAAGACGGTAATACTGCCGAAATCCTTAAAAGCCTGCAAGAACTAGTAGGTAAAACCCTAGAGGTTAAAATTATTGATGCCGAACCCAACGAAAACAAGCTCATTTTCTCTGAAAAAGCTGTTACCTCCAAAGAAATCTCTAAATTGCTTGAAAAATATAACCCAGGCGACATTGTGGAGGGAAAAATCACTGGCCTGGCAGATTTTGGCGCCTTTATTAAATTTCCTTTGAGAGAGGAAGACACCCAAACAGAGGGCCTAATCCATATTTCAGAGCTTGACTGGCAATTAATTGATGAGGTTTCAGATGTAGTAAAAGTAGGAGACATAGTAAAAGCAAAAATTATTGATATCTCAAAAGACGGAAAAGTTTCTCTCTCTCTTAAAGCCCTAAAAGAAGACCCTTGGAAAGGAATAGAGAAAAAATTCAAAAAAGGAGACATTGTAAAGGGGGTAGTTGTAAAGATAAATGAACTAGGGGCTTTTGTAGAAATAGCTCCAAAAATAAGAGGTTTGGTGCATATTTCCCAAACCCAAAGCGAAACTCAAAAACTCAAACAAGGCAAAGAGTATAAGTTTGAAATTATCTCCCTAGACCCAATAAATCATAAAATGGGCTTACGCCCAAGCGATGAAAAATAAAATATATGAAAAAAGCTGTCCCTAATTTAGCTAAAAACTTTTTAATTATTGTCTTAATTTTTGTCTTTATCTCTGCTTTATTCTCTCTCTTCTACGCCGAAGAAGAACCAACTAAAGAAATTCCCATAAACCAACTGTCTCAAGATATCAACAATAACAATGTAGAGAGGATAATCGTTGAAGGCAATAAAATAAGTGTTTTTTACAAAGATGAAACTAAGGCTATTTCCAGAAAAGAGACAGAAAGCTCTTTAACAGAAACCTTAGTAAATTATGGGGTCAGCAAAGAAAAGCTGAATAAGATAAAACTTAATATAAAAGAAGAGGTTGACCTTTGGGGAAATATAAGCACTATTCTTCTAGTTGGATTGCCTTTTTTGTTTATCTTTTGGTTCTTTTGGGCATTTTCTAAACAAGCAAAAACGGGCGCTATGCAGGCTTTTAATTTCTCCAAGGCGAAAGCCAGAATCTTTGGAGCTGACGGGCATCCTAAACAAAAAGTTACTTTTAAAGACGTAGCAGGCCTAAAAGAAGCCAAAGAAGAATTAGAAGAAATAGTGGATTTTCTCAAAACGCCAAAAAAATTCCTTAGTATGGGGGCAAAGATTCCCAGAGGTGTTTTGTTATTAGGCCCTCCGGGCTGCGGGAAAACGCTCTTAGCCAGAGCAACAGCAGGAGAGAGCAATGTTCCGTTTTTCTCGGTAGCCGGCTCTGAATTTATTGAACTTTTCGTAGGCGTTGGAAGCGGCAGGGTACGCTCTCTATTCCAGGAAGCAAAAAAACACAATAAATCTATCATCTTCATCGACGAGCTTGACGCTATCGGTAGGACAAGAGGTCTAGGGTTTGGCGGAGGCCACGATGAACGCGAGCAAACCTTAAACCAGATTTTAGTTGAAATGGACGGCTTTGAGCGAGACTCCAAAATAATCGTTATGGCTGCTACTAACCGACCTGATATTTTAGACCCAGCCCTTTTAAGACCAGGACGATTTGACAGACAGATTATCTTAAATCTTCCAAGCATTAAAGACAGAAAAGCTATCTTAGAAATCCACGCCAAGGGCAAACCTTTGGCTCAAAAAGCCGATTTAAGAGAAATAGCTGAAAGAACACCCGGCTTTTCAGGCGCTGATCTGGAAAATCTTTTAAACGAAGCCGCTATTTTGGCCGCCAGAAGGAACAAAAAAGAAATAACTCAAGACGAATTAACTGAATCTATTGAAAAAGTGCTTTTAGGCCCGGAAAGAAAAAGCTATGTCCTTTCTGATGAGGAAAAGAAAATCTCTGCTTATCATGAAGCCGGGCATGCTCTTGTCTCAAGCTTTGTTGCAAAAGGAGAACCAGTAAGAAAAGTTTCCATTGTTTCGCGAGGTATGGCTGGCGGATATACTTTAAAATCACCCTCTGAAGAAAAAAGGATGAAAACTAAAACTGATTTTGTGGCTGACATTGCTACTCTTCTGGGCGGGTATTGCGCTGAAAAAATGAAATTTAAAGAAGTAAGTACCGGAGCAAGCAACGACCTAGAAAAAGCTTCAGAAATTGCCCGCAATTTGGTTAAAAAATATGGCATGTCTTCGTTAGGACCCATTGTTTTTGGCGAAAAAGAAGAACTAAAATATCTAGGCAAAACCTTTAATGAAGAAAGAAATTACTCTGAAAAGCTGGCCGAAAAAATTGATAAAGAGGTAGACAAAATTTTTAAAGACGCCAAAAAAGAAGCTAACAAAATATTAAAGTCTAAGAAAAAACTTTTAGAAAAGCTGGCCAAAACTCTTATTAAACAAGAAACTTTAGAGAGAAAAGAACTTGAAAAAATACTGAAATTAAACACAAAGAAGAGAGGCGCGCAACTCAGCGGTTAAAGAACAGCTCTTATAGCCCGACAATTGTCCGGCATATAGCTTCGTTCTCTTAAATGTGCGCGTGTAGCTCAGTGGTCAGAGCAATCGTCTTATAAGCGATAGGTCGATGGTTCAAATCCATCCACGCGCACATTTAAGAGAACGAATTAAATACAATCGTCGATACATCATATTGGCAATTAAGAATAAAAGTTTAAATAGAAGTTGCCGCCATAAAGCTGGAGCCGATGGCTCAAATCCACATCCACTCACGCCAATACAGGGCGGTTAGCTCAGTCGGCTAGAGCGTCTGACTTACATTCAGAAGGCCATAGGTTCGAGTCCTATACCGCCCACTAACTATGAAAATAATCTATCAGGATAAAGACTTATTAGTGATTGACAAACCGACAGGTTGGACTATAAAAAAAATAGAAGAAAAGCTTCCTGACAACGGCCTATTGAGAAAAGGAATCGTTCACCGCTTAGACAAAGAAACTTCCGGAGTTCTTTTAATAGCTAAAAACGATGAAAGCTTGCAATTTTTCCAAAAACAGTTTAAGAATAGGAGAGTAGAAAAAAGTTATCTTGCTTTGGTAGTTGGAAATATCAAAGAAAATTCCGGCACTATTAAAACCTTAATTTCCAGGAATAAAAAGGGCATAAAACAGCGAGCTTATCTAATGCAAGGGCCAGAGAAAGAAAAATCAGGCGCCAGAATCGCAGAAACCCAATGGAAAATTGTTAAAAAATACAAGGAATACACTTTAGTGCAGGCTTGGCCGAAAACAGGCAGAAAACACCAAATCAGAGTTCATTTTAGCTACCTCAACCATCCTATTGCGGGAGACAAACTTTATTCTTTCAAAAATCAAAAGACTCCCGAGGGGTTAAAAAGGCAGTTCCTCCACGCAGAAAGCTTAAAAATAAAAATGCCTGGGGGCGAAACGAAAACATTCTATTCAGAACTGCCAAAAGATTTAAAACAAATACTATGCCAAATAAAGTAGAACAATTTAATAAAGAGCAAATAAAAAAAATCAAGGCTCGGTTTACACCAGGGGATACTTTAAGAATACATCAAATTATCTCTGGCTTTGGCACTGACAAAGAAAAAACCCAAATTTTTGAAGGGGTGCTTTTAGCCCACAAAGGGGGGCAGCAGCCAGGAGCCACAATTACAGTAAGAGGGGAAATTGATGGAATCGGAGTAGAGCGCATTTTTCCTCTTCATTCCCCGACCATAAAACAAATAGAAATTATTAAAAAAGGTAAAGCTAGAAGGGCAAAACTTTATTACCTCAGGCAAGCTCAGGGCAAAAGAGGACGTCTTAAAACAAAAATGGCACAAGAGGTAATTTTTGAAACAGAGCAACCAAGCAAAGAAGAAAAGGACTCAAACAAAGAAGAAAATCTTAAAGAGGAAAGCGCAGTTCAATCAGCTGAAAAAAATAGTGAAGCACAAAAAATTCAAGAAGAAGTCTCTCCAGAAAAAAAGACAAAGGAGCCAGAAGAAAAGAAAGCCGAGGTGGCGGAATAGGTATACGCAATAGGTTGAGGGCCTATGCTCCTTTGGGGCGTGAGGGTTCAAATCCCTCTCTCGGCACAAAGCAAAAGACCGCATCTCTGCGGTCTTTTGCTTCTGGGTTAAGCTTATATCCAACCTTTATCCTTCCACAAGCTCAATATAAGTATAATGAGCTCCAAATTCTAGGGCTTCTGCCCTGGAAGGAAACCAAATGTCTATATGGTATTTATTGCGAGGATGCATTCTATCCTGAACTGTAAATACCTTATCGCCGAACAGCTCAGGAATCCTAACTCTTGTACCAAAGGACAAAAAATTAGTTGCTATAATTCCATCCTGGACCCAGTCGCCTGAAGCAGTAATGTAGGGACTGCTGTCTGTTTCGTCAGGAGAAGAAGAATAAGCTGTAACAATGACATTGTATGTCGTTGCATTACTTTCTTCATTTATTAAGCATCCTGCGGTTTGCTGGGGAATATAGTGAGCGCTGTTAGCGCTTAAAGAATTTCTTTGATACACAACAACAGGATCTAATTCTCGGCTGTTATTGCAAAAAACCTGCCCCTGAGCCATATTTAAGCCAGTAAACAGAGAAAAAAGAACTCCTCCTACAACTCCCCAAAGAATCAGCACTTCTAGAAAACTAACTATCTTAGTATTACTCATAAATTTCCAGATTGTCATCTATGATAACACACTTGGCCCATCTCTGTCAAGGATTTTGAGATAAGAATGAGCGGGAGACGGGATTTGAACCCGCACTTTCTTCTATGGCAAAGAAGCGTGTTGCCGTTACACCACTCCCGCATTATCTAAAAAATTTTATTGGTACTTCTCACAAAAAAGTTTAATCCAGGTAAATATTTTCTCTTTAGCTCCTCTACTGCTTAATACTACCCCACATATTCCATGTTCACTTCTTTTAGTAGGATGTCTTCCTTTTATAAATTGACTTTTATGAAATTGCTTTATAGGAACACCAGTTATTCTACTCCAAAAATTTTTACAATCATTATCAGATAAATCTGAATAAAGAACCAAAGCTACGCGCAAATTTTCAAGCCTCACTTTTAGAATTTGTTGTAAAAAGTGGACAAATATAGTAATTAAACAAGGATCTACATTACTGAGCCTTACTATCCCATTGCTCATTTTACTGTCGCCTTCACCCCAATAAAGACTTATGCCAGCTATAAAAAGAGGATCCTTAATTAAATTAGGAAACTCTTCCCGTGCTTCCTTTCTAAATCCTTCTCTCCATTGCTCCCATTTATAACTATGTTCTTTGTTAATCTTCAAAATCCTCTCGCGCGCAAGATAATTTGCTTTCTTTGCTAAATCATTACTAATTTTCTGAGACCATTTTTCCTGTGAAAACCACTTCGATAGTGTGCTCTTTGGAACACCCAGCTCTTTACTGATAATTTTATAGCTTTTTCCTCTTTTGCGCAATTTTGTTGCACGCTCTTTATTATTCCCCATAATAAAACTATCGTTTACTCCTAATATAATACAACACAACAATCCGCCTTGAGAAACAGTAGCAACTAAAACTGAACTAATAATTAAAAATCTTGAAATTTTTTAATATTCTTATCTTGTTTCAAAATTTAGTGCCGCGGGTCAGAATCGAACTGACGACCTCTTCTTTTTCAGAGAAGCGCTCTACCCCTGAGCTACCGCGGCTGGTGGGCGGTATAGGACTCGAACCTATGACCTCATACACGTCAAGTATGCGCTCTAGCCAGCTGAGCTAACCGCCCATGTGCCCGAGGTGGGACTCGAACCCACAAGAGTTATGCACTCAATGGATTTTAAGTCCATCGCGTATACCAATTCCGCCACCCGGGCAGAGGCCTGGGCGGGAATTGCACCCGCGTATAACGGTTTTGCAGACCGTTGCCTTGCTACTTGGCTACCAGGCCCTCACTTCTTTTTGTGAATTTGCTCAATTATCTCTTCTATTCTACCAGCTTGAGCAAGCTTTTTTTCTACATAGAAAATAATCTTGGGCACCCTCTTTAAGGAAAGCTTTCTGTTCAATAACTGCTGAATATGATAAATGTTCTTCTCTAAAAAAGCCATTATTTCTTCTATTTTCTCTTCAGGCATTATGCTTACAAAAACCTTTGCCTCAACTAAATCCTTTGTAGTCTCCACTCTAGTAATACTAATTAGAGTATTTCTATCAAAACCTTCCCCTTTAAGCAAAATATTAGAAATCTCTTTTTTCAAAAGCCCGTTTATCTGGGCTATTCTTTCAGACATTTTAAAGTTCTATTTTCTTTTGTTCTTCGACGTAAAATTGCAAAATATCTCCTTCTTGAATTTTCTCTCTGCCGTGATAAAGAATGCCTACTTCATCTTGTGCTAAACCCTTCTCAATTTTCTTTCTTTCTTTCTGAAGCTGACTTATTTTGCCCTGACTAATTATTTGGTCGTCCCTGATAATCTCTAACTTAGAATTATTTACTACTTCGCCCGAAGTTATTCTGCCGCCAACAATTTGTTTATCTTTCTCTGTTCTAAAGACTTTTAAAACCTTCAATTTCCCTATATCTTTTCTAACAACTTCTGTCTCTAATTTAGCTTTAATTAACTTTTTAAGCGCATCCAATAACTCGTATATAACGTCATATAAAAAAATCTCTACATTTTTCTGGTCTGCCAGCTTAGCCGCTAGACCGTTAGGAGCGGTGTGAAAACCAAATATTTTAGCCCCAGCAGCGGCCGCCATCTGAACATCGTCTTCATTTATCAAACCAGCCCCACTTTTTATAACCTGAATCAAAATGTCCTCTTGGGGCAACTTGTTAATCATCTCTTTAATCGCTTCTAAGCTCCCCAAAACATCTGCTTTAATAATTATTTTGAAAAGCTTCTTTTGCTCATCTACCACGGTTCTCGCTTGCTCTTTATCCTTGATTATAACATATTCTCTGGCTTTTTTAATAGTTTCAAAAACCTTAAAGCGTTCGCCCACCTGAGGCAATGCTTCAAAACCCAAAACCGAAACTGGCTTAGAGGGTTCGGCTTGTTCAACTGCCCTACCCAAAAAATCCTCTAACTGTTTTACCTTGCCACAGGTAGTTTTGGTAGCGATAAAATCTTGTTTTTTTAAAATACCGGCCTTTACCAAAACATTTGCTATAATGCCTCTTTTTTCATCTAAATGGCTCTCAATTATCACCCCTTCGGCCGGCGCTTCTTCGCTAACTTTTAAATCCTGCATTTCGGCAACTAAAAGAATCATCTCCAAAAGCTCTTGAATGCCTGTTTTTTTAACAGCCGAAGTTTCCACCACTGGTATATCGCCGCCTATTTCCTCAACTAAAAAATTCTCTTTAGCCAGCTCGCTCTTGACCTTTTGCGGATTGGCTTCTGGCTTGTCTATTTTATTGATAGCTAAAATAGCAGGGATATTTGCCTCTTTAATGCAGCCAAGGGCTTCTTTTGTTTGGGGTTTAACTCCTTCTTCGGCAGCTACAACCAAAATTGCTATATCAGCAACCTTAGCGCCCCTAGAACGCATAGCGTAAAATGCCTCATGCCCTGGCGTGTCAATAAAGGTAATCTTTTTTCCTTTAATCTCAACCTCATAAGCGCCGATATGCTGAGTGATGCCTCCTGCCTCCTTTGAAGTAATCCGAAAATCCTTTATCGCTTCTAATAAAGACGATTTTCCATGATCAACGTGTCCTAAAACGACCACCACTGGCGGCCGTATCTTTAAACCTTTTTCTGATTTCTTTTCAGCCATATCAAAACATCTTATCTCAAATTAAGATAAAATTCAAATAAAAATACTATTTTTTGGTGCTTAGGGCTTCTTTAAACAAATATTCCCTGCTATAGCAATCTTTAACAAAAGGGATACATTTGTCTAGCGACTCTCCCAAAAGATTCTCGCCCCTACTTTTGATTCTAAAATCTACACCAGACGCCTCTAGAGTTGTCACTGCTAAATCAAGAAAAGAAGCTGCTTTATCTTTTTCCTGGAATCGCTCACCTGGGGGAGTAACAATAATTAAGGGGACAAATTCTGCATATTCTGTGCCTACCTCAAGAGCAGCGTTTTCATATGAGCTAGTTTTAAGTCGGGGAGTATGATCTCCATAAATAAAAATATAGGTTTCTGGAAAATTATTTCTGACATACTCAACAAACCTTTTCAGCTGATTATCAACATAGTTCATAGAAACAAAATAATCTCTAGTCACCTTGCTCGCAATATCGTCAAAATAACTATTGCTATAATATTTTAAAACATTAGTAAAGGGCTCATGGCTACTCATTGTAATAATGTAATAAAAAAATGGTTCTTGGACATTGCCCAGCTTATGTATAACAAAATTAAATACTTCTTCATCGGGAGCGCCCCAGCCCACATGTCTTAAACCCATGGCTTCAATATCATAAAAATTATCAAAACCATATTTCTGAAAGGCTACGTCTCGATTAAAAAAATCTCCATTGTTCCCATGGAAGGCTGCTGTTTCATATCCTTGTCTATCAAAAACTTTAAGTATTGAATTAGGATAATCGTAACTTCTTAATTGAGCAGCCGGGAACTTAGTAAAGCTTGGAGTACTATTCAAAATAGAAAACTCGGCATCTGAGGTACCCCCCATACTGTGATAAGAATAAGTATAGGGGAAATATATATTTTCCTGCGACAGTTTAGAAAGAAAAGGCATTATATAATTTCCCTTATACTCATTGTTAACAATATTGGCCCCCATGGCCTCAATTTGAATCAAAACTATATTATACCTTATTGCTTTTGGCTCTTCTTTTACAAACTCCTCTCCATAATCAAGTTTTTCTAAAATTTTCTCCTGAACGTTATACGTTGTTAAACCTGCTAAACTATTGGCTAAGGTGCCGAAATTTTTTACTATAAAAGTTTCGTCCCAAAAACGCCCTTGAGAGGGTATAAATAAAATTCTAATTCGGTCAGCTTCTAAAAATATTATCTGCCCCCAAAGGATCAACCATATTAAGGTAAGAATCTTAATAGCGGGGGATAACTTAAAGCGAAAGCTAAAAAACTTCTTATAAAAATAAAGAAGTAAAATAAAAAAAGGCAGATCAATTAAAACAATTAAAACCCTTGGGTGCCAAGGCACGCCTCCTTGAGCCACTGTTTCAACACCCTCGCCCAATAATGGCAGGGCAAAATATAAATTTAAGTATAGATGATAGTAAGAATAATAGGTTAAATTAATTACTATATAAAGTGCTTGCAAAAAATAAAATCCTATAAAAAGGTAGGGCCTTTTAAATCTTATAAGAATTAAATAAATTATTACAATTAATATAAAAAGAGCTACCGCCCTATAAGCGCTGGATATTATAAGGGGCCAATTTCTAGTTAGGCCAACAAAAGAAATTACTTTTAAATAGTTCGCTAGAAGAAAAAAAAGAAAAGCTAATATGATAGTTATCTTTTTCCAATCTCTAAAAATGGTTTTCATAAATTAACTACCTTTTAACTTTTATAAAAGCGGTGGGGGTGGGATTTGAACCCACAATCCTGTAAACAGGAGCTGCTTTTCGAGAGCAGTGCCTTGCCGTTCGGCGCACCCCACCAATCAATATAAGTCAGCGTCTATCTTAACTTTTTTGGGTAATAAAAAAAATAAATATTTGCCGGCAAAATAGCCTAATCTTACTGCTAATTTGCCTTTTAAAACCCTTAATTTAAAAAATCTATTAATTTCTTTTTCTGCCTTCTTAAAATCAGAAAAATTATCAATTAAGATATCTGCTGCTTTGATCCCCCAAATTACACCTCCTCCAGTGGTAGGCTTAGTCAAGCCGGCGGCATCGCCTAATACAAAGACATTTTTATCCTTTGAAGAGCAAAGACCCTGGGGGATTAAAGCGGCTTTCAAGTTCTTTTGGTCAAAAACAATCTCTTCTTGTCTTAAAAAGGCCCTCAAACGAACTAATGTATCTTTTACAGAACCAATTCCTCCATATTCAATGACTTTATCTTTGGGTATTTTCCACAAAAAGCCATAATTTTCACCTTGAAAGGGCCAAATTTCAATCTGTTTATTGTCTAAAGTTTTTTTAACAAAATACTGGACACCTAAGCGAAAACTTTTTTCTTCTTTGCGGTATAAAGCGCCGCTGCAAATAATAATTTTATCAAATCCCTCAGGCAAATCTTCCATTTCTTTATTAAAAAAGAAGCTTACTCCTTCTTTTTTGGCTAATTCAAAAACAAATTCATCTAATTTTTGCCTGTCAAAATGGAGAAAGCAAGGAGAAACTTTTAAATAGATATCTTTCTTTCTAAAATGAACCAAGACAGAAGAAACCTTTTTTTCATACAGATTGTCTGAAATTGGCAGACTCTCTTTTATTCTTTCAGAAATCAAGGCGCTGCAGGGCTTTGAGCCGACGGCTCTCTTTTTCTCAAAAACAGTAACCTGACACCCTTTTTTTTGCAGTTTATAGGCGACATAAAGCCCTATTATACCCGCTCCGATTACAGCTACTTTATTATTTGCTTTCGTCATTAAGCGTTAAGCGAGCAAATTTTCTTTTTCCGACCTGAATAACTAAACCCTCTTTTACTTTAACGACTTTATGAAAATTATTCACCTTTCTGCCTCCTGCCCTAACCGCCCCTTGCTCTATGAGGCGTTTTGCTTCGCTTTTAGAAGGCACCAATTCTAAAAAATATAACAAATCAATAATAGGATACTCTTTTTTAGGCGCAAAAAAAGTTCTTATTTCCGCAGGTACTCCTTTGTCTTTAAAAACTTTTTCAAATTCTTTCTGAGCTCTCTGTGCTTCTTCTTTGCCCCAATAGAGTTCCACAATTCTAAAAGCCAGCTTCTCTTTTAAAATTTTGGGATTAACCTTTTTATCCTTCAGTTGTTTTGTAATCTCTTGTAGCTCTTTTTCCTCCAATCTGGCGCAAAGGTCAAAGTATTGCTCCATCATTTCGTCTCTCATAGACATCAGTTTGCCATACATTTCAGCCGGATTATCGTTAATATTTACCACATTGCCCCAGCTGGTAGACATCTTGCGCCCGTCCAGCCCGTCAAGCATCTTCAAAGTAATGATATCTTGGGGTTCCTGCCCAAACATTCTTTGAACATCCCTGCCTGTCTTTAGATTAAAAAGCTGATCAGTGCCCCCAAGTTCTACATCTGCTTTAATAGCTACGGAATCATAACCCTGCAAAAGGGGATAGCAAATCTCTTGAAGGCTAACTGGCTCTTCTTTTTTCCATCTTTGTTGAAAATTTCTTCTATGTACCAACTGTTGGACAGAAAAAAACTTAGCAATGCTCAGAAACTCTGCTAAGGATAATTTGTTAAACCATTGGCTATTATACTTTACTTCCGCCTTTTTGATATCTAAAATCCTTGAAATCTGCTCTAAATATCCAGCCATATTCTGCTCAATCTGTTTTTTGGTCAAACCCTTGCGACCGCTGGGCTTGTCAGACGGATCGCCAATCTGGCCAGTAAAATCACCAATGATTAAAACAATCTTATGGCCTAAATCCTGAAAATCTCTTAATTTCCATAACTGAGCTGCTCTGCCCAAATGGATATTTTGACCAGTAGGATCAATGCCATGCTTAATCCTTAATTTTTTTCCAGAGGAAAGGAGCTTTTCAAGATGCTTTTTTTCAATCACATCTTCTACCCCTTTTTCTAATATTTGCTTTATCTTTTTATTAACCATAAAAAGTTTTAATTGTGGACCCAGTGGGATTCGAACCCACGACCTTCGGTATGCCATACCGACACTCTAGCCAACTGAGCTATGGGCCCATTGCCCCTAGCAGGAATTGAACCTGCATCTAGGACTTAGGAGATCCTTGTTCTATCCGTTGAACTACAGGGGCGATTTTAATAAGATTATCATTTTTGCGTCAAAAAAACAAGGTAAAACCAAA
>CAZWQR010000012.1:0-21292 GCA_964636195.1 uncultured Candidatus Saccharibacteria bacterium | reverse complement strand
GAGGCGATTTTGTTCCGACCCTCGGCTTAAGAAACCTCTCGGTTTCTTACGTCGCTCGCTTCGCTCGCTCCTATTTTCCTGAATGATTTTAATTCGCAATTATAGATTTTTGAAATCATTGCTAGAATTTTATAAATTTAATGATGAATAATTTTGAAAAATTATTACCCGGAGTTAAGCAAAACATAAGGCTGAGTGATTATTCTACTTTTCAGATTGGTGGCTTGGCTAGTTATTTTTTTAAGGTTGTCAATAAAGAAGATCTAATTAAAGCTTTGAGGGCGGCAGAAGCAAGTGGACTGCCATTTTTTATTCTCGGCGGCGGGAGCAATGTTTTGTTTCCAAATGAAGGCTACAAAGGCTTAATAATCAAAATATCTAATAGAGATATAAAACTAAAAGACAATTATTTATTGGTTCAGGCGGGAGTTCCTTTAGCAGAGGTTTTGAAGAAAACAAAAGAGAGCGGCTTAACTGGCTTTGAATGGTCAGCAGGAATTTACGGAACCCTGGGGGGAGCAATTAGGGGCAATGCCGGCTCTTTTGGAAAATCAATGGCTGATGTGGTGAAAAAGGTTCAAGTGTTTGATTACAAAGATAAAAAGATAAAAGAGTTTTTAAATAAAGATTGTCAGTTTAAATACAGAGAGAGCGTTTTTAAAAAAAATAATAATTTAATCATTTTAGAGGCCTTATTAGAGTTTAAAAAAGGAAATAAAGATTTAATAGAACAAACGATAAATAAGAATTTGGCTTATAAAAAAGAACATCAACCCCTTAATTATCCTTGCGCTGGTTCTATATTTAAGAACTACGAGATTAAGAAGGGCGACGAGGATTTGTTCAAGAATTTTGGTAGGTTAAAGGAATTTAAAAAGTCCTCTTTTATTCCAGCCGGTGTTTTAATTGAAGAGATTGGCCTTAAGGGTAAACGCATTGGAGATGCTAAGTTCTCTGAAAAGCACGCCAATATGATAGTAAACCTTCACAGAGCCAAAAGTCAGGAAGTGCTTCGCTTAATTGAAATGGCTAAAGAAAGGGTAAAATCTTTTTTCGGTCTTGAGCTGGAAGAAGAAATTGTTATTTTAAAATGAATATAAACATCAAAACAAAAAATATTGTCCTAAACGATGCTTTAAAGTTTTGGGTTGAAGAAAAGGTGGGGGAGTTGGGTAGGGTATTAGGCAAATTTAAAAAAAATGATGAATTTGAAGGCGGCAAGGACAAAATAGAAATTGAGGTTGAAATAGGAAAAGTTACTAAGTCTCGCAGGAAAGGAGAAATTTTTAGAGCTGAATTACAGCTTTATCTCCCCAAAAAGCGTTTAAGGGTAGTTAGTCGGAATGTTGATTTAAGAACTGCTATTGTTGAGGCCAGAAACGAGCTGAACAGAGAGATAAGGAGATATAAGGGCAAAAGACTGGCCAGAGCCAGGAAATGGGCCAGAAAAGCAAAGTTTAGGGCAACGCTTCCTAAATTTTTAAGAAGAGGTTAAGAAAATAAGTTTCTACTTATTAGTAGCTGTCCTAGGAGACTTTTAATAGGATTTTTTGTGTTAGACTTAGGTATATTATATGTCTATTTTCAATAAGCTTTTTGGCGATGAAAACGAAAAATATTTGAAGAGAATCCAGCCATTGGTTGACAAGATTAATGAGCTTGAAGAAGAATTCAAAGATTTTTCTGATCTTCAGCTGAAAACAAAGATTCAAGAGCTTAAGAAACAACCCCTAGATGATATTTTGCCCCAAGTTTATGCCTTAGTAAGAGAAGCGGCCAAAAGAACCCTCAAACAGCGTCATTTTGACGTTCAGTTATTAGGCGGAATTGCCCTTCACCAAGGGAAGGTGGCAGAGATGAAAACAGGCGAAGGCAAAACTTTGGCTTCTACTCTGCCGGTTTGCCTTAATGCTTTGAAGGGCAAGGGGGTGCACTTGATTACCGTGAATGAATATTTGGCTAAGAGAGATACTGTCTGGATGGGGCAAGTTTATCACTTGCTTGGCTTAAGCGTTGCCTGTTTGGTACACGAAGGGGCTTTTATTTATGATCCTGAATATGAAGAAAAACAAGACGACAAAACCAGAGACGAATTAGGTTCTTTTAAAGTAGTTGAGAGCTATTTAAGGCCCGTTTCCAGAAAAGAGGCCTATCAGGCAGATATTACATATGGCACTAATCATGAATTTGGCTTTGATTATTTAAGGGACAATATGGCTTACTCGGCAGATCAAAGAGTCCAAAGAGGGCTTAATTTTGCTATTATTGATGAGGTTGACTCGGTTTTAATTGATGAGTCCAGAACCCCTTTGATTATTTCTGCGCCCGATACTGAAAGCTCACAGCTTTACAAAGAATTTTCTCAATTAATACCCAAGCTTAAAAAAGACGAGGATTACGAAGTCCATGAAAAAGAAAAGGCCGCCACCTTGACTGAGCAGGGCATAGAAAAGATAGAAAAAATTCTTGGGTTAGAAAATATTTATCAATCAAAAGGGATAAGATATCTTCATTATTTAGAACAGGCCTTGAGGGCTAATGTTTTATTTCAAAGAGACAGAGATTATGTTGTCAAAAATAATGAAATTATTATCGTAGATGAGTTTACCGGCCGTTTGATGCCCGGCAGGCGTTGGTCTGGAGGCCTTCACCAAGCCGTTGAAGCGAAAGAAGGATTAAAGGTAAACCCCGAATCTTTGACTCTGGCTTCTATTTCTATCCAAAACTATTTTAGGATGTATGATAAGCTGGCTGGAATGACTGGCACAGCCTTAAGTTCGGCTGAGGAATTCGAAAAAGTATACAACCTAACAGTGGTAGTGGTTCCGACCAATAAACCGGTTGTTAGAAAGGATTTAAGCGATTTAGTTTATAAAACCAAGGAAGAAAAACTTAAAGCTTTGGTTGAGAGAATCCGAAAAGCTAACCAGAAAGGTCAGCCGGTTTTGGTAGGTACCCGTTCTATTGAAAAAAATGAGGTTTTAAGTGAGCTGCTTGGCAGAAACGGCATTAAACATGAAGTTTTAAATGCCAAGCACCACGAAAGGGAAGCGGAGATTATTGCTCAAGCCGGTAAGTTGGGCGCTGTAACAGTAGCGACTAATATGGCTGGCAGGGGCGTTGATATTATCTTGGGCGGCAACCCTCCAACAAAGGAAGAATCAGAAAAAGTAAAGCAAGCCGGTGGGCTTTTGGTTTTAGGGACTGAGAGGCATGAAGCCAGAAGGATTGATAATCAGCTAAGGGGACGCTCGGGCAGACAGGGCGATCCCGGCGAGAGCCAGTTTTATCTTTCTATGGAAGACGACTTAATGAGGATATTTGGCGGAGACAGGGTAAGAGCTATGATGGAGCGCCTCAAATTGCCCGAAGGCCAAGCGATTCAATCGAAAATTATTTCCAATGCCGTAGAATCAGCACAAGCCAAAATTGAGGGCATGAATTTTGACCTCAGAAAACATTTACTAGAATACGACGATGTAATGAATATTCATCGCGTTTCTTTTTACAAAAAGAGAAAAGAATTGGTTGATTGCAATGATAATGAATTAAAAGTTAAGGTTTTGCAATATTTTGAAAAGCAAAATCAGAATAAAGATATCTTTTTTGAGAAGGAAAAAGAGATAGGCGAACAATTTCCAAAGATTCTTCGCTATATCTGTCTTAAGGTTTATGATTCATTGTGGATTAACCATTTAGCAGAGATGGAATATCTAAGAGATAGGGTGCGCCTGCGCGCTTATGGGCAAATGGATCCTTTGGTGGAGTATAAAAGGGAGGGCTATAATATGTTTAAGGAATTGTTGAATCTTTTGGAAATTAATATTATAGAGGCACTCGCTAAATTGGGAAAAGAGGTGACTATTAAAGAGACCCCAACCAAAGGGCAGGCAGAAAGGGGTGCTTCTCTTAGTAAAAAGAAGGTAGGCCGGAATGACCCTTGTCCTTGCGGTTCCGGTAAAAAATACAAAAAATGTTGTTGGCCTAAGTACGGTTAAAAAAACACCAGGTTTTTCCTGGTGTTAGCGATGCAGCAGTTTTGTCACGACAAAACCTAACAAGGTTCCTCCTGAAAACAAGACGGCCCAAAACTGCCAATCTTCCGGATGGTATCCTAGGTTTATAAGCAGAATTCCTAGAGCCAGTCCAGTCAAGAAAGAAAGCAAATTTCGTACTATCTTTTCCATTTGACACCTCCTGAGACTTTTTATTTTTATTATATTTTTTTCTAAAAGTCAAATTATTTTGTTTGACTTTTTTTGTTTTTATTCATATAATAGCCAAAATGCAAAAGGATTATTATAAATTAATTTCTATAGGCACAATAGTATTAGGGCTCTCAGCGGCTGTTTTTATTCAGCCCTCTTTTTTCAATAAAGGGGTTGATTTTTTGAATGCCAAGCTTAATTGGGAGTTGCCTCATATGCCAGAGAAGCAGTTTATGCTTGGCTTGGACTTACAAGGCGGAGTGGAGCTCTTATATCAAGCTGATCTCTCTGAAATTGACCAAGGCGCTCAGTCCCAAGCAATGGAGGGGCTAAGAGATGTCATTAGCAGAAGAATTAATACTTTGGGTGTTAGGGAGCCGGAAGTGGAAACAGTTTTAGCTGGAGACAGCTATCGTTTGAAGGTAAGGATTCCCGGCATTACTGACCCCCAAGAAGCGATAAGAGAGATTGGCCGGACCCCTTATTTAGAGTTTAGGGAATTAAAAGATAATTACGAAGAGATTGATAAACATAACAAAGAAGTTGAAGAAGAGGGAGAGGGTGAAACAGAAGATGTTTTTAAAGCCACTCAGCTTACGGGTAGATATCTTCAGGGGGCTGGTATTGCCTTTGACCAGACCACTTATCGTCCCTATATCACTCTTAAATTTAATGATCAAGGAGCTGCTTTGTTCGAGGAGATAACGGGAAGAAATATTGGCAAGCCCTTAGCTATATTTATTGATGGACAGCTACTTTCAGCTCCAAGGGTTCAGCAAAAAATTACTGGCGGCACGGCGCAGATTACTGGTGATTTTACCACCGAAGAAGCGCAATATTTAGCCAGAAATCTTAATGCCGGCGCTTTACCCGTGCCAATTGGGGAGCCAATTTCTCAAGTTACTGTCGGTCCTACACTGGGTTTAATTTCTCTTCAGCAGAGTTTAGTGGCTGGCTTTTACGGTATTTTAGCTATTATTATCTTTTTAATCCTTATTTATCGAATGCCTGGATTGTTAGCTGCTATAGCCCTATTAATCTATGGGGTTTTAGTTTTGGCTTTATTTAAGCTAGGCTCTTTTACCCTTACGCTTTCGGGTATAGGCGGTTTTATCCTTTCTCTTGGTATGGCGGTTGATGCTAATGTTTTAATTTTTTCCAGAATGAGAGAAGAAATAAGAGCAGATAAGAGCATTGAGGAAGCATTAGAAGAGGGCTTTAAAAGAGCTTGGCCTTCAATCAGAGACGGAAATCTCACTACTTTAATTGTTGGTTTGATTCTTTTTGGCGTTGGCACCAGTTTTGTCCAGGGCTTTGCCACTACCCTTTGTTTGGGTATTTTAATCAGTATGTTTTCTGCGGTTTTTGTCACGCGGAGCTTTTTGGGATTTTTGGCTAAAACGCGCTTGGCTAAGTTTAAAAATTTATGGTTATAAATTTTATAAAATACAGTAAATTTTATTTCAGTTTTTCTCTGATATTGGTTGTTTTGAGCATTGCGGCGCTTTTGGTTTTTGGTTTAAACTGGGGCATTGATTTTGTCGGTGGCAGCGTTTTGAAGGTTTCTTACCTTGATGCAAGACCCAGCCAAACAGATCTCTCTCTTCAGTTAAAGGACTTGGGACTTAATAATTTTTCTCTGCGCCTAAGAGGAGAAAACGAAATAGTGATAAGAATGCCTGAAATTAGTCAGGACTTAAAAGACAAGCTTTCAAATTATTTTTATAACTCTCCCAATGTAGAACCAGAGAAGTTAAGTTTTGAGTCAGTTAGTCCAGTAGTGGGGGAAGAGACCAAGGCCAAGGCCTTAAGAGCGGTGATTTATGCCGTTATTGCCATAATTCTTTATGTAGCTTTTGTTTTTAGAAAAGTTTCCAGGCCAGTTAGCTCTTGGCAGTATGGTATTGCCACGGTAATTGCCTTAATCCACGATGTTTTAATTCCAGTAGGGCTTTTTGCCCTTTTGGGTCACTATCTGGAAGTAGAGTTTTCAGTGCCTATTTTAACGGCTCTTTTGACCATCTTTGGTTATTCAGTTAATGATACGGTGGTAGTTTTTGACAGAATTAGGGAGAATCTTGTTTTGGGCAAGGGCGAGACCTTTTCCGATGTAGTTGATGAGAGTTTAAACCAAACCCTAGTTCGTTCAATAAACACTTCTTTCACCACCCTTTTGGTGCTTTTAGCCCTTTATTTCTTTGGCGGTGAGAGTTTAAGCTGGTTTGCTTTGGCTCTTATTGTAGGCACCATTGCTGGTACTTATTCTTCAATCTTTTTAGCCAGTCCTTTGTTGGTTAGGTGGTTGCACCTTACCCACAGGGTTTAGTGCTTGACATTAATTTTTGACAATGTTTTAATATACAAAGGGCTGAAGATAATTAATTTTTCAAAAAAATGTTAAATTACCAAACATTTAGCCAAGATTTACTCCGAGCATTAGCTGATCGAAAAAGAGAAGTTTTAGAGAAAAGATTTGGCCTAAGTGGCGAAGAGCCATTGACTCTTCAAGCCATTGGAGACGAGCTTGGAATCACCAGAGAAAGAGTGCGCCAGATAGAAAATGACGCGCTTTTGACACTGAAACATGAGCAAGCATCAAAGCTTAATAAGCCCTTTCAGTTAATTTTAGATTATTTACAAAGATACGGCGGACTAAGAGAGGAGAGCATTTTATTGAAAGATTTAGGGGAAGACAGATTCCAAAACCACATTACACTTTTTCTCATTCTCGGCGATGATTTTAAAAAATTTAAGGAGACAGAAGAGTTTTTCTCTTTCTGGACAATAGAGGAGCAAAAAGTTCAAGAAGCGCGCAATATCATTAAAGAGCTAATTAGAGAGCTTAAAAGAAAAAATGATTTAATGGAAGCCCAAGAAATGAGCAGGAGAGTAACCGTTAACGTTCAATTGCCAGTTTTAATTTCTTATATTGATATTTCTAAGTATATTTTTCAGTCTCCTTTTGGCCATTATGGTTTAGTTGATTGGCCGGAGGTAAGGCCAAAGGGGTTGAGAGACAGCGCTTATTTGGTGTTGAAACAAGAAGGCAGACCTCTTCATTTTACCGAAATCGCTAGAAAAATAAGTGAGTTGCCGCATAGTCGAGGGGCAGTTTTACCAGAGAGCGTTCATAATGAGCTTATTAGGAACGAAAGATTCGTTTTGATAGGCCGGGGCATTTATGCTTTGAGAGAATGGGGCTATAGTCCGGGAACCGTAAAAGATGTTATAAAATCAGTGCTTAAAAAAGCTGGCAAGCCATTATCTCGGGAGGAAATTATTAAAAAGGTGCTAGAACAAAGAAATGTTAAAGAAAGCACCATAATTTTAAACTTACAGAACAAAAAAGCATTCAAAAGAGATTCCAGAGGAAAATATAATTTAGTTTAAATGAGGCTATTCTCATCTATTTTTATCCCCATATGGATAATCGTTAGAACCTGGTGGTGGGCAGTGCTTCCGTTTTTATTATGGAGGCCTTTTAAGTATTTGTTGCTTTTCTGGCGCAACAATCTTTTTTCTAAGAAAGTGGATAATATTTTGCTTGAAATTATTATGCCGGCTGAGGTGGAGAGGCCTTTTAAGGCTATGGAACAGGTTTATGCTGGTCTTTGGATGATGTATGACCCTCCCGATTTTTATGAAAAGTGGGTTGAGGGAAAATACCAGATTAGTTTTTCTATTGAGATTGTAAGCATAGAAGGCAGCATTCATTTTTATATCAGAGCCCCTAAGGGCGTTAGAAATTTAATTGAGGCAAGTATCTATTCTCAATATCCTGAAGTAGAAATTAGAGAGACGGAAGATTATGTAAACAATATGCCCAAAGATATGCCAAACCAGAAATGGGATCTTTGGGGTTGCGATTATGAGTTTTTAAAAGATGACGTTTATCCTATTAAAACCTATCCTAAATTTTTTGAAGAGAGGCCAGCCCAGGAAGAAAGAGAGCGAGTTGACCCTCTAGCTGCTTTATTGGAAGGTTTGGCTAAAACAGGTCCCGGCGAACAGATTTGTGTTCAATTTACCCTTAAACCGATTACGGTAGGAGAAAATAATTTTAAGAAGAGAGCCGAAGCAATAGTGAACAAAATAATTAAGCGGCCGGATAAAACAATTAAAAGACAGCCAATGATAAAAGAGGCTGCTGATGTGGTTTTGTTGGGCAAATTGCCCGATGAGGCCAAGGAGGAAGAAGAGAATTTTATTCCTCCAGAAATGAAATTAACTCCCGGAGAAAGGGAAATTGTTGCCGGCATAGAAAATAAAATTTCCAAACCAATGTTTCAGGGCTTTTTGCGCTTTATTATTTTTGGGGAGAGGGACAAATGGAACAAAGGCAATCTTAGAAATGTGCTTGGTTATTTTGCTAATTTTAATACCGAAAACCTTAATTCTTTCAAGCCTTGGGCTCCTAGTATTACAAAGGTTCATAAGCACGAGAAGTTCTTTTTGAATATTTTTATGCACAAAACTTTGGTTTTCTTTAAAAAACGCCGTCTTCTAAGAAGGTACATAAGCAGATTACCTTATAATTACCCCAAACCTGGCAAAACCCTTTTGTTTAATCTTGAAGAATTGGCTACTATGTTCCATTTTGTTGGCCGTAGCGCAGTGCCAGCTCCTGCTATTAAGAGAGTAGAGGCCAAAAAGGGTGAACCGCCTGCTAATTTACCTGGAGAATAAATATGTATGAAGATAACATAACTTATTTAGGCAGAACTAATTTTCGCAATGTGAAAAAAAAGTTTGGCATTAAGCTTGACGACCGAAGAAAGCATATTTACATTGTCGGGAAAACCGGTATGGGAAAGTCTACTTTATTGGCTAATATGGCTGCCCAAGATATTCACGATGGTTTCGGGGTGGCTTTTGTAGATCCCCATGGAGAACAAGCAGAGGAACTTTTAGAATATGTGCCTCAAGAGAGGATAAAGGACGTTATTTATTTTAATCCAGCTGATATTGCTTGGCCTATTGGTTTTAATATTATGGAAGTTAAAGATCCGGAGATGCGGCACTTGGTTGCCTCAGGCCTGATGGGGGTCTTTAAAAAGATTTGGCCTGATGTTTGGTCTGCTAGAATGGAATATATTTTAAATAATTCAATTTTAGCGCTTTTAGAGTATCCCGGCTCTACCCTCTTGGGCATTAATAGAATGTTGGCTGACGTAGATTATCGTAAGAAAGTGGTTGACCACGTAAACGATCCCGTAGTTAAGGCCTTTTGGACTCAAGAGTATGCTCGTTATAGCCAACGTTATGAAGTAGAAGCCGCTGCGGCTATCCAGAATAAAATTGGTCAGTTTATTTCTAATCCTTTGATAAGGAATATTATCGGCCAGACTAAATCAACTATTGATATGCGCCAGATAATGGACGAGCAAAAGGTTTTAATAGTTAATCTTTCTAAGGGTCGGATTGGAGAAGCCAATTCTATGCTTTTGGGCGCTTTGGTTATTACCAAGCTCTATTTAGGCGCTATGTCTAGGGTAGAGATTAGGGAACAAGAAAGACGAGATTTTTTTCTTTATGTTGACGAGTTTCAGAATTTTGCCACTGAATCTTTTGCCAATATTTTGTCAGAAGCCAGAAAATATCGCCTATCTTTAGTAATGGCTCATCAGTATATTGCTCAAATGGAAGATGTGGTTAGAGACGCAGTTTTTGGCAATGCCGGCACTTTGATTAGTTTTAGGGTAGGCGCTGAGGACGGCGAGTTTTTAGAAAAAGAATTTGCTCCTGCTTTTGGGGTTGGCGATTTAGTAAATCTGCCTAAATACAATATCTATATCAAACTGATGATAGATGGAGTGGCTGGGCGGCCATTTTCAGCTGAAACGCTTCCTCCTCTTTTCAAACAGGAAAAGTCTTATACAGAAGAAATTATTAAATGTACCAGGGAAACCTATGCTGTTCCCAGAACAGAAGTTGAGAAAAAGGTTTCTGCTTGGGCTCAGGTGCAAGTAGAGAGCTTTAATAAAAAGCAGAATAAGAGAAACAAGAATAAAAGGAGGGAGCAAGTACGATTTGAGCCCAAGAAACAAAAAAACCTAACAAGCATTACTTTAAAAGAAGCCTTAGAAAAAGAGCCGGTTTTTTTTCAACCCTCTTCCAGGGGAAAATATAAAAACAGCAAAGCCAAAGAAAGGGTTGATGTAAAAAGCTTGAAACAAGCAATTAAAGGCGCGCTTCAAAAAGAGGGGGAGGACAAACAGTCGGGAGAGCTTAAGCCCGGCCAAAAAGTGACTTTTGATTAATCGTTTCAAAAAGGTTATAATTGATTAATATGTTGAGAGATATAAAAGAGGTACAACTTTATAATAAGAGAGTGCTTGTAAGAGTTGATTATAATGTGCCAACAAATAAGGATGGAGAAATTCTAGATGATTTTAGAATAGTCAAAACTCTTCCCACTTTAAATTATTTAATTGAAGAGAAGGCAAAGATTATTTTAATAAGCCATATTGGCCGACCTAGCGAAGGCGAAAAAATAAGTTTGTATAATGTTGGTGAGGTGCTAAAAAATCTTCTCCAAAAAGACATTATTTTTGTAAAGGACTGTGTGGGTGCAGCTGCTAAAAAGGCGGTTGCTAACATGAAACCCGGCGACGTGGTGCTTTTAGAAAACGTTAGGTTTTATTCGGAAGAAGTGGGCAATGACGATAATTTTGCTAGAGAATTAGCCTCTTTGGGCGAGTTTTATGTTAATGATGCTTTTTCTATTGTTCATAGAAAACATGCTTCTGTTGTTGGTATTCCTAAATTTTTACCTAGCGCTGCCGGTTTATTGCTAAAAGAAGAGCTGGTTACTCTTGATTCTGTTTTACAAACGCCCAAAAGGCCTTTGGTCGCGGTTTTAGGCGGGGCTAAGCTGGAAACCAAATTGCCTTGTATTTTAAATTTTTTAGAGAAAGCAGACCATTTACTTATCGGCGGCATGTTGGCTCCAGTTATCTTGGCTATAAAAAAAATATCTTTATCCAGCACTCATTTTAATAAGGACTTAGAAGAAAGAGTTTCTAAAATACGGTTGACTAATCCCAAGCTTCATATGCCGATTGATGCTTTGGTGGGATTGAAAAATCACGACCAGGATTATTTAAGGCAGGCAGCGGTAGGAAAGATAAGAAGCGAGGAGCAGATGTTTGATATTGGTCCAGAGAGTATAAGGATTTTTTCTAATGTGATTCAGGAAGCTAATACCATTATTTGGAATGGTCCGCTTGGGTATGTTGAAGATGAACGTTTTGCTGGCGGCAGCTTGTCTTTAGCTAATGCCATTTTAAGAAATCCGGCTTTTTCTGTAGTTGGCGGCGGCGATACGGTTGCTTTTTTAGCTAAGAATGGCCTAAGAGACAAGTTTGGCTATATTTCTACTGGCGGCGGGGCAATGCTTAAATACTTAGGGGGTGAAGAGATGCCTGGAATTAAAGCTATCCAAGATGAGTAAGTATCCAAAAGGCCTAATAAAAGTTGCTAGAAGGGTTAAGAAAGCAGCCAAGAGTTCAGAAAGGGTGATTATTTTTGGCGACGCCGACCTGGACGGCATAGCTTCAGTAGTGATTTTAAAAGAGCTTTTAGAATATTTGAATCCTTTAATTACTGATAAAGAACTTTCTGTTTATTTTCCTAATAGAGAAATTGAGGGTTATGGTTTAACTAATAAGGCTCTTGATTATTTAGAGCAGTTTGCCCCGGCGCTGCTTTTTGTTTTAGATTCAGGAATTACTAGTTTTAAAGAGGTTGAGAGGGCCAAAAAGCTCGGTTTTGAAGTTATTGTCATAGACCACCATCAAGTATTGGGCAAATTGCCTAAAGCTGACTTGATAGTTGATCCAAAACAAAAAAAGGACAGGTATCCTTTTAAGGAGCTGGCAGCCGCTGGTTTAGTTTACAAGTTAGTTGAATACCTGCTTTCCAGAGAAATAGACTTAGTAAAAAAGCGATTTTTGGAACTGGCCGCTTTGGCCACTATTTCTGATTTAATGCCTCTAGAGAAAGATAATAAGGAGATTGTAGATAAAGGATTAGAGGCACTGTTAAACACTCAACGGCCGGGCATTTTGGCTTTGGTTCAATTGGCTGGAGTCGATCTGAGCTCAGAATTGGATATTTCTGAGAAAATAATTGCTCCTTTGAACAGTTTTGAACTGAAGCACCATGTTGCCGAAAGTTATTATCTTTTGACAGAAGGATCTTTAGCTAAAGCTAAAAAATTGGCTCACAAATTGATTAGGCAGAGGAAGCAGAAAAAGGAAGCCATTAATTTTTTTATTAAAGAATTAAAGAGGGAAATTCAATCAAAAGACAAAGATAAAAAAGCAATTGTCAAACATAGCAAAGCTTGGCCTTCGCCTTATCTTGGCATATTAAGTTCAAAAATCTTAAAGATATTTAAAAAGCCGGTTTTTTTATGTAAGGAAACGGCAGGAGAAGAATGCATTTGTTCCGCTCGCCTGCCAAGGGGCATAGATGGGGTTAAGGCCATGGGTAAGTGTAAAAAATATTTAATTACTTATGGCGGCCATGCCCCAGCTTGCGGTTGTCGTCTTCATTTAAAAGATTTTGATAAATTTGTTTCTTGTTTGGAGAATTATTTTTTAAATTTAAAAAAGGAAGATGGATAAAATAGTTATTTATACAGACGGCGCCTCCAGGGGAAATCCGGGGCCAAGCGCCATTGGCGGAGTTATCTGTGATTCTAAGGGCAGGGTTTTAAAAGAATATTCTGAGGTAATCGAAGAGACCACGAATAATGTGGCTGAATACAAGGCAGTAATTTTTGCTTTGAAAAAAACTAAGGCTCTTTATGGGAAAAAGAAGGATTATCAAGTTGTTATAAGGTCTGATTCCAAGCTTTTAGTTTCTCAGCTCAATGGCGAATTTAAGATTAAAGATGAGAACATGCAAAAATTATTTCTAGTTGTTTGGAACCTTAAGGTAGATTTTAAGGAAGTAGTTTTTGAGCTAGTTCCCAGAGAGAGAAACAAAAAGGCAGATGCTCTAGCAAATCAAGCGCTGGATGGAGCAAATCAAAAATTGCTCTAGCGTTTTTCAAAGGAGGTTCTGCAAAAGCCGCCGGTTAAGCGTTAAGATAGAGCAAGTCATTGAAGAGGCGGCTTGTTTATTTTTAAAAATTTTTCCCTGCTGGTTTCAATTTAGCAATACTCCGGCTCTGTGGCCGCGGCTTCTCTTTATTGACAAAGACAATTTTTTTGATATAATAAGAGTGCCCAAGTAGGCGAGGTAATCGCTCTGTACGCAAGTACAGAGAGGAAGGTCCGAACACCCTGTCTTTTTTGACACAGGCAGCGGGTAACGCCCGTCGTCGGTGACGATAGAGGTGCGAACAGTGACGCTTTAAGGCGCAAGTTTTAAAGCACCCCCTTGGGGTGAATCTCTGTGAAAGCAGAGAGTGAAACGGCTAAATCCTTGCCCGGGTGCAAGAGCAAATATAGTAGCTCGCAAGAGCCAAGGGGCAACTCTTGGCCTAGATAGATGATTACCTAAAACTGAATTCGGCCTATAGCCTGCTTGGGTTTGCAGAAACCTCTCGTTACGAGAGGTTTTTGCAAATTTATGTTATAATAATTGAATGATTAGTAGAGTTTTTTCTAAAACCACCAAAAACATTACAGCAGCCGCTTATGTCTTGGCAGCTTCAAGCATTATCAGCGCCTTGCTAGGGCTTTTAAGAGATCGGCTTTTGGCCGGTCGTTTTGGAGCAGGAGAAGAACTAGACATCTATTACGCTGCTTTTAGAATTCCTAATTTAGTGTACGGGCTTTTGGTTTCCGGAGGAATAATTGCCGCTTTTCTGCCTGTTTTTTCTGAATATTTTAACAAAGACAAAAAAAAGGCCTGGGACTTAACTAGCAACAGTTTAAATGTTTTTTTGTTATTTTCTATTCTCATCTGCGGGCTTTTATTTATTTTTGCCCCCTATTTAGTAAGATTTGTAGTGCCTGGCTTTAGTGCTGAGCATAGAGCGCTAACGGTTCTTCTAACCAGGATAATGTTTTTAAGCCCCATTTTTTTTGGGGTTTCCAATATTTTTGCGAGCATTCTCCAATATTTTAATCACTTTATTGTTTTTGCTCTTTCTCCAATTTTTTATAATCTGGGAATAATCTTTGGGATTCTTTTTTTAGCCCCTCGCTTTGGGGTGGTTGGCTTGGCTTTTGGAGTGGTAGTAGGCGCTTTTTTGCATTGGATTATTCAGATTCCTTCAGCTTTAATAAATGGATTTAAATACAAACCAATCTTTAATCTTCGCTCTAAAGGGTTAAAAAAGATTGTCTATTTAATGATTCCCAGAACAGTTAGTTCCTTTGTTACTCAATTCAATTTGATTATAGTGACAGCTATCGCTTCCACACTGGGAGCCGGCAACATTTCTATTTTTAATTTTTCTGAGCATTTAAGAGCAATGCCTATTCATGTTATTGGCGGTTCTTTCGCCGTGGCCTCTTACCCTTTTCTGGCTAAGGCTTGGGCTAGCGGAGAAAAAAGGAAATTTTTATCCAATGTCTCTGTTACTTTTAGGCAGAGTTTATTCCTGGCTATTCCCATTAGTTTTCTTTTGTTTTTATTAAGGGGCCAATTAGTAAGGATTTTTTTGGGTACTGGAAAGTTTAGCTGGACTGACACGCGTTTGACCGCTGCTTGCTTGGGAGTTTTTGTAATCGGCATTTTTGCCTTTTGCTTGATTCCTTTTTTAGCCAGGATTTTTTATTCGCTTCAGGATACCAAAACGCCCCTTGCGGCTAGTTTAATTACCTTGCCAGTAGCTGCGGGTTTTTCTTTTTTATTTGTCCATTTTTTCAGTTTTGAGAATTGGTTTTATCGTTTTTTCGCTAATCTTTTGAATTTGGGAGATATTGAAAACATCTCTGTGCTTGGTTTGCCTTTAGCCATTTCTCTTTCTGGAATCTTCCAAGCCATCTTTCTTTTATTGCTTTTTAAAAGGAGAGTTAAAGATTTTTCTTTGGCAAGCATGTTGATTTCTTTGAAAAAGATTTTATTGGCTAGCATTTTGATGTCATTTTGTGTTTATTTTTCTTTGTCTCTGACAGCTAATTTTCTTAATGTTTTAACTGTAAAAGGAGTATTAATTCAGGCAATAACTGGAGTTCTGGCTGGAATTTTATCTTTTTGGCTTTTTGGCTACTTTTTAAAAATTGAGGAATTACGATATTTTCACGTTAAGGTTTGCGCTTTATTGAAAAAGAAAAATATTATTCTATCACCTGACGATTATGTAGACAAAGATATTAGCTGATTATGAAAAAGCAAATCAGAAATTTTTGTATTATTTCGCATATAGACCATGGCAAGTCCACTTTAGCGGACCGTTTTTTGGAATTAACAGCTACTATTGATAAAAAGAAAATGAGGCCTCAATTTCTGGATATGATGGACATAGAAAGGGAAAGGGGGATTACTATCAAGCTTCAGCCGGTACGCATGGAATATCAGGGCTGTATATTAAATATGATTGATACGCCTGGGCATGTTGATTTTTCTTATGAGGTTTCCAGAAGTTTGGCTGCTATTGAAGGAGCGGTGCTTTTAGTTGATGTTTCCAAAGGCATTCAGGCTCAAACCTTGGCTAATTTGCAGTTGGCCAAAGAACAGAAAGTAAAAGTGATTCCAGTGGTTAACAAAATTGATTTAGTCGATCAGACGACAGGCGGCTTAAGGGTTTCTCAAGAAAGGGCAGATGAAGTTGCTGAAGAAATTGCTAAAGCAGCGGGCGTTTTAAAAGAAGAGGTGATTTTTATCTCTGCTAAAAGCGGTTTAAATGTTGAGAAGGTTTTAAAAGCAATTATTGAGAAAGTTAGTCCTCCTCAAAAAAACTTTCAACAAGAGAAGGCCTTAATTTTTGATTTTCAATACGACCCCTATAAAGGAGTAATTGCCTTTGTCAGAGTTTTTGGCGGCAGATTCTCTAAAGATAATGAAGTTTTCCTTTTGAACTCTCAAGCTAAAACCAAGATAAAAGAAGTCGGCTGTTTCGTCCCGCAATTGCAAGCTCAAGAGCAGTTAGAAGCGGGAGAAATCGGTTATCTTGTTTTGGGTATTAAAAACTCTGACCAGGTAAAAATAGGGGATACGGTGGCCAAGGAAAAAGTTGAACCTTTGCCTGGTTATAGGGAAGCCAAGTCCGTAGTTTTTATGGGACTTTTCCCAAACAATTCCAATGATTGGGATTTGTTGAAAGAGGGGCTTTTGAAACTTAAACTTAATGATCCGGCTTTAAGTTTTAAGCCAGAGTCAAAATCTGTTTTGGGTAGGGGTTTTGTCTGCGGTTTTTTAGGTCTTTTACATGCTGAGATTGTGATTGAGCGTTTAAAGAGGGAGTATAACCTTAATTTAATGACTTCAGCTCCTTCAGTTTGCTACAAAGTTATTGATACGAGTAATAAAGAACAAATGATTTGTTCGGTTTTAGATTGGCCTGATGCTTCTAAGATTAAAAAGACTTTGGAGCAGATTTGTGAATTGAAAATTATTTTGCCTAAAGAATACTTAGGAGCTGTTTTGGCTCTCTTGGAAGAAAAAAGCCCAAAAGTCAAGAGTTTGGGTTTAGATAGAAATATTTTAGAGTGCCAGATTCCTTTTCGAGAAATTATGGACAATTTTTATGATAAGTTAAAGAGCTCTACCAAGGGTTTTGCCTCTATGGATTACAAGATCGTTGGCTTTAAAGAGGCGAATTTGGTTAAACTTGAGATTTTGATAGCCGGTAAAGTAGAGGAAGCGTTTTCTACTATTGTCTTAAAAGATGAAGCTTACGAGAAAGGTAAGGCTATAGTAGAAAAACTGGAGTCTGTGTTTCTGCCTCAGCTTTTTGATGTTCCGCTTCAAGCAAGAGTTGGTGGGGATATTATAGCTAGAAGAACTGTTAGAGCAAGGCGAAAAGATGTTACAGCCGGCCTTTACGGAGGTGACTATACCAGAAAGAAAAAAGTTTTGAAGAAACAGCGCAGAGGTAAAAAGAAGTTAAAAGAACGTGGCGAAATAAAAATGCCACAGGAGGTAGTCTGGAAAATGTTTAGAAGTTAGTTAGAAGTTAGTTGATTAACCTTTAGGTTTGCGGTATTATCTAAACAAGGGGGTAAGCGCCCAGCCAATCATACTAATGGCTACCAGGCTTATAATGGTTATCCAGATTATTTTTGTTATTTTTTTAGCAGTTAATTTGCTCATATTTCTATGATAGCAAAAAAAAGCATTGAAAAAAAGTTTTCTTGGCAGGACAAGATTTTAATTGGCCTTTTAGTAGTTTTTAATTTCTTTATTTTCGGATTTCTTTTAGTGGCTAATTCCAGATTGTTTATGGAAATTAGCAAGAGCAGAGAACAGTACCTGGTTTTAGATAAACAGATAAAGAACTTAGAGCAGAAAAATAATGAATTAAGAGAGCTTTTGCTTTCTACTAAAAGCGAAACCCAGATTGAAAAATTTTTAAGGGAAAAGGCCTTGTATAAAAAAGAGGGGGAAGAAGTGGTGGTGATCAAGAGAAATGACAAAGAAACAGCGAGGAAGGTGCCCCAAGAGGTTCAAGAAACTGCTTCTGTTATGGATAAATTCATTGATTTTTTAAGAGAGCTATTATTGCGGGATTAGTATAGTGGTAGTACGTAACCTTCCCAAGGTTAAGGCGCCAGTTCGATCCTGGTATCCCGCTTGGCATTCTTCGTATTCTTGGAATGTTTTTTGTTTTAAGCTTTGCTTTGGTCGTTTCTTTTGATATAATAAAAATCAGGATTGAGCCGATGTAGCTCAGCGGCTAGAGCAACTCTTTCGTAAAGAGTAGGTCCTCGGTTCAAGTCCGAGCATCGGCTTATGAAGGATTTATTCGATTTCAGAAATATAAAAGATAAACTCCATCATTTGATGGACTGTCTTTGAATTAGAGAAAAAGAAAAAGCAGTTCGAAGAGTTAGAAAAAAAATTAGCTGCTAGCAGTTGGGATAATAAAGAGGGAATGATTGATTTGAATAAGAATTTTGTTAATCTTAAGCAAGAGCTTGAGGAGTGGGAGAAAATTAAAAAGGAAGCCGACGATTTACAAGAATTGATCGATTTGAAAGATGATAGCTTATCGGAAGAAATAGGAAAATTAAAAGAAAAGCTTTTAAAGAAAATAGAGAAAAAGGAGGTGGAACTTTTTTTGTCTGGCAAATATGATACCCTTAATGCTCTTTTAACAATATCAGCTGGAGCCGGGGGGCAGGATGCTGAAGATTGGGCTGCCATTCTTTTGAGGATGTATAAAAGGTATTGCGAAAGAAAGGGTTTTGGCTTTAAGATTTTGTCTCAAAGTTTTGGCGAGCCAGGGCCCGAGGGTCGGATTGGGGTTAAGGAGGCGGTTATGGAAATTAAAGGAAAATTTGCTTACGGATTACTTAAAGGTGAGTCAGGGGTTCATAGATTGGTTCGATTATCTCCTTTTTCTGCCAAAAACCTAAGACATACTTCTTTTGCCTTAGTGGAGATAATGCCAGAAATAAAAGAAGTTGATGAGGTAGAATTAAAAGAAGACGACTTAAAAACAGACACCTATAGAGCTTCTGGTCCGGGGGGCCAGTATGTAAATAAAAGGGATTCAGCGGTTAGGATTACTCATTTGCCTACAAAGATTACTGTTAGTTGTCAGGCAGAGAGAACTCAGGGATTAAATAAGAAAAAAGCGCTCGAAATGTTAAAAGCAAAACTCCTTAAATTAAAACAAGAAGAGGAGAGAAAGAAAAAAGAAAAGTTGAAAGGTAAAGAAGTAAGCGTTGAGTGGGGCAACCAGATTCGTTCTTATGTTTTTTACCCCTATAAACTTGTTAAGGATCATAGGACAGAAGTAGAGACATCTCAATTAGAGGACGTTTTAGACGGCGATCTTGATATTTTTATTAAGAAAGAACTTGAGTTATGATAAATTTTGAAAATATTAGTAAGGTTTATCCGCCTCAGAGCATTGCTTTAAAAGATGTTAGTTTTGAGGTTGATAATGGAGAATTTGTATCTATAGTAGGTAAATCAGGCGCTGGGAAAACAACTTTAATAAAATTGTTGTTAAGAGAGGAAGATCCTACAGAAGGCAGGATTTTTTTTAATGACCTAGAGGTCTCCCAACTTAGGTGTACGGAGCTTCCTTACTATCGTCAGAAAATAGGGGCTATTTTTCAGGACTATCGTTTATTAAATCACAAAACCGTTTACGAAAATGTGGCTTATGCTATGGAGGTTATGGGAGCTACTGATTATGAGATTAGAAGAGATGTGCCCAAAGTTTTAGATATAGTTGGTTTAACTGACAAATTCTGTAATTTCCCCAGGGAAATTTCAGGAGGTGAGAAGCAGCGCACGGCTATTGCCAGGGCTTTAGCTATAAGACCAGAGGTTATAGTGGCAGATGAGCCGACAGGAAACCTTGACCCCTATCATAGCAAAGAGATAATAGATTTATTAGTGAAAATTAATCAAATGGGCACTATGGTGATCCTCTCCACTCATGATAAAGAGGTGATTAACAGCTTGAAAAGAAGAGTAATTACTTTGGAAAATGGAGAATTAGTGCGCGATGAGCAAAAAGGCCGTTTTATTCTTTAATTTCTAATTTTAAATTTTTAATCAATTTCTAATTCCTTAAATGAAAATTAGTAATTATTAACAATGTTTACTTTTATCAAATGTTTACTTTTATCAGAAGAATAACTAGGTTCGGCTGGCACAGCTTTTTAAGAGAAGGTGGGCTTAATATAGCTACAATTTTTGTTATTACCGTTACTATTAGTTTGTTTACTTTTCTTTTTGCTTCCCAGGGCATTGTTAGTTATTTGATAGGTCAGATTGAGCAAAAGATTGACATAAGCGTTTATTTAAAACCTGATGTTACTCAAGAGGATGTTTTAGAAGCTAAAGAGCGTTTAAATAATTTACCAGAAGTAAAAAATGTTACCTTTCTTTCTAAGGATGAGGTATTGGAGGAATTTAGACAAAGGCATGTAAACGATCCTGTTGTTTTAGAATCTTTGGAAGTAGTAGGCAGCAATCCCTTTTACGGTTCTTTAAATATTAGCGCCACTAATCCAAATGAGTATGCCGCCATTCTTACGGTTTTAAATTCCGATAGTTTTGCAAATGTTATCCAAAAAGTAGATTATCTAGAAAAGAAATCGGTTATTGATAAGCTCTCTGAGTTTATAGGAACAGTAAACAGGGTAGGGTTTGGTTTGGCGGTTGCTTTGGGCATAGTCGCTGTGTTAGTTGCCTTTAATACTGTCAGGGTGGCGATTTATGATTCGAGTAAAGAGATTTCCATAATGCGTTTAGTGGGTGCGCCTAATAAGTTTATCAGAGGTCCTTTCATTATCCAGGGGGTGATTAACGGAACAATTGCCGCAATAATTTCATGCCTTTTGTTTCTTTTAATCGTTCAACTTCTAGGTCCTAGAGTTGAATCGATAACTAATGGTTTTGATTTGGGGCAGTGGTGGACAGATAACCTTGGCTCAACTATAATGATTCAGATTGTCTCTGGGATAGGGGTCGGAGTGATTTCCAGTTTGATTGCCATAAGAAGATATCTTAAGGTGTAGACAATGCCGGGTCGGCCCTCGGCCGTAGCCTACGGGCGAGGCCCTTGGCCGTAGCCTATGGGCGAGACCCTTGGCCGTAGCCTACGGGCGAGGCCCTCGGCCGTAGCCTACGGGCGAGACCCTTGGCCGTAGCCTACGGGCGAGGCTAACGGTAGGCCAAACTTTATGTATACGGTCTATGTATTAAAAAGTTTAAAGGATGGTAATTTATATGTTGGCTGTAGTGCTAATTTGATTAAACGTATAAAATCTCATAAAAAAGGTAAGGTGAGATCAACAAAAGGAAGATTGCCAATAAAGTTAATTTATACAGAACAATACTTAGATAAATATGAAGCATATAGGAGAGAGAGATTTTATAAAACAGCTCCAGGAAAAAGATTTTTAAAAACAAGAATCAATAGATAATGCCGGGTCGGCTAACGGTAGGCCAATGGATTCTGGCTCCATTAATCTAGGTTCGAATCCTAGCCCGGCAAC
>CAZWQR010000011.1:7319-22157 GCA_964636195.1 uncultured Candidatus Saccharibacteria bacterium | reverse complement strand
AAAATAGGGCTTAAACTGCTGCATGCCGGCTGTAGTGAAAAGAACTGACGGATCATTAGTAATCAAAGAGGAAGAAGGAACAATTTTATGTCCTCTTTTTTCAAAAAAGTCTAAAAAACGCTGGCGGAGCTCACTTGATTTCATTGGGCTGTTTAATATCTGCTAAATTTTTGTAAACCAAATAGCGAAAAATAACTGTAAAAGGAATTAACAAAATAGCGGACAAAAAAATTCCCATTACAGGAACAAGGTCAAAAGCAAAAGACAAGACAAAAATAATAAGGATAAAAACAATCCCGCCATAATTCCAAAAATCCTCCCTGTAAAAATCCCAACTATTTTTAAATAATTGGCCGATACCAATAACAGTTTCCATAAATTGATTATTTATTTAACTAAATCTATCAGCCACTATGGAAGCGGCATAGGCCTCTGGTTTAATTTTGGCTTCAAAACCATTGCCCCTGATCAGGCCCACCACCTCTTTTATCATATCTTTGGTGGCGCCGTTAGCCCCTATGTCAGCGTGAATATACCTAAAATCATAGTCTAGGCCCTTGCTTTTTATCTCAAGCTCCGCCGCATCTCGCAAAATAAGCGCTAATTTGCACGAAAGCAAAACTTCTTCCAAAATTCTCTGATGAAGATTATAGAATTTGCGTTTGGGATATTTAATCTTTTTAAGAAAAAATCGGCCTCCTGCTCCCTTTCTTAAAACCACAATAGCAATAGGAAAAGAAGGCTCTTCAGACGATGAAGAGTCACAACCGACAATTATCTCATAATTATATTTGGGTTTTTCTTGGATATAAGAAAAAATTTCCTTTAAGACGGCCTTAAAGGTTAAATTTCCCTTGCTAGGATTAAAAAAATTGCCTTTAGAAAGTTTGTCTTCCATTGGTTAATACTAGCAAAACTGCTTTAAAATATCAATAAATTCCTTTGCTTTTAGAGAAGCTCCGCCTATCAAAAGCCCATCCATTTTAGCATCTTTAATATATAAAGAGGCATTTTTTTTATTCACGCTTCCACCATAAAGAATTTTAATCTCTTCTGCCTTTTTGTTAGAAAAAACTTCTCTTAAGTACTTTTTAATCAAAAGTTTTGTCACTGTCGCCTCCTCAACCCGGCAGGGATTATTGCTCCCAATCGCCCAAATTGGCTCATAGGCAATCACCATCTTAGAAAACTTGATTCCCTTGAGATCCTTTTTGAGCTGATTTTTTAATTTCAGCGCAGTCCTGTTGTTTTGCCTGTCTTTTTTGCTTTCGCCGATGCAAAGAATAGGAATAAGCTTTTCCTTTAAAACGGCTTTCAATTTCAAATTAATCAATTTATCGGTTTCACCAAGGGCCCTTCTCTCGCTGTGCCCGATAATTACATATTTCACTCCTAAATTTTTAAGCATTTTAACAGAAATCTCCCCTGTAAAAGCTCCTGATTGGTAAAAACAATTTTGGGCTCCTAACTGAAGCGCTGACTTCCTGGCTGCTAAATCCTTTAAGAAAATAAAAGATGGGCAAACTACAGCTTGTGCCTTTTTTGGCATCCGCTTATTAAGTTCCAAAAAAAGCTTTTGAGCTTCTTTTAAGCTCTCTGGATTACATTTCCAATTGCCAACAATCAAGGGTTTCATATTTTTTGTTTTCTTAAATATTCAGCTGCTTTTTCGGGCTCAATGGTAGAAATCTCAATGCCAGTACAAAGCTCAAAGCCAGCCACAGTAGCGGTCTTGGGCACAATCACCCAATGCCAATGATAATAATCATGATTGCGGCCGTCACAGGGCGCAGTGTGAAGAAAAAAATTATAAGGAGGATCTTCTAAGCCGTTGTAAAGCTTTTTAAGAGCCGCCTGAAAAGCTTCAGCCAAATACTTTTTCTGCTCATCTGTGATTCTTTCAAAATAAGGAAGATGTTTTTTAGGAGTAATAGACATTTGGAAAGCAGAGCTGGAAGCAAAAGGGCAAACAACCAAAAATTCTTTGTTTTCAAAAACAATTCTTTCTTTATTCTTTTTGTCCCATTTATTCATTAAACAATAAGCGCAATCTCCATGGTGTTGATAATAGTCCTTAGCTCCAAGCAAGCTTCTTTTAATTCTGGGATCTAAAACAGGAGTAGCAATGATTTGGGAATGAGGATGAGAAACAGAGGCCCCGGCTTCAACGCCGTGATTGTGGAAAATAGAGATATAATTAATCTTTGGCTCCTTCATAAGATCAACATATCTCTGCTGATAAACATCTAAAAGCTCTTTAATTTGTTTTAAATTAAACTGGGCAATCTGTTGTTCGTGGTCTCGGGTTACCACCACTTCGGCTGCTCCATAAGCATTCATTAGCTGATGTAATCCCCTTTTTCTAATATTCAAGCCATCTTTCATTACAAAAGCAGGATACTTATTAGGAATTACAACAATGGCCCAATCTTTAGGAATCTTTATATTCTGCCTATCTTCGTCGTTGTAAGCATAATTTTTTATGGTTCCCTTGGCAGCTATCAAAAGAGGGGGCAGTTGAGTTTCAATATTACAAAAAAAACAATCCTTTTTAGGTACTGTCTTAATAATTCTTTTCTCTCTTTTAAAAGTTTCTGGCCTTTGGGCTCGGCCAGTAGCAATAACGACCCAATCGCCTGAAATCAAAGCGAAACGCAGCTCAGAAGGAAAGTCCTTTTTGCCAGTTTCTGCTTTTTTGCTTTTTGCCATAATTGAAATAATTAAAAAATAATATATTAAAAATTCAATTTTAAGGTTACCACGAAGCGGGATTCTTCTCTATCTACCTAAAATTAAATCTTTTCTTAATTTAAGCATATCAAAAAACATATTAAAAATATGCTTTAATTTTACTTTGCTTTGGGTATCATTAATCCAATGAACAGGCATTTCTTTTATCTTATATCCCATCTTTTTTGCCAGCAACAAAACTTCAACATCAAAAATAAAACCGTCTTTTTGGGCCTTAGTAAAAATATCTTCAGCCGCTTTGGCAGAAAAACATTTAAAACCGCACTGAGTATCTTGGATATTCCAAAGTCCAACAATTATCTTTCTTAAAAGCTTAAAACCGCCCCCAAAAATTACCTTCCTCAAAAACGGCTGAGGCGGATCAAGTTTAGCTCCCTTAACGTTTCTTGAACCAATAACCACGTCAAAACCCTGGGAAAAATAAGGCCACATGCCTTCTATCTGCTCAATAGAGGTAGAATTATCAGAGTCAGAAAACAAACGAAATTCTCCCTTTGCCTCTAACATCCCTTGTTTTACCACTCCGCCCTTGCCCTTATTATCTTTATTATCAATTAATCTTACAATAGGAATTTCTCTTGCTAAAGATTTCACCACTTCAGCGGTATTATCCTTAGAACCATCGTTTACAACTACTATTTCTGACTCATAGGGCTGATTTTTTAAGTAATTATAGGTAAAGCGAAGGGTTTTAGGAATCCTTTTTGCTTCATTATAAGCAGGAAAAATAACTGACAATTTCATAAACTAAAATTAATGTTTTCTTAATTATATCAAAAATAAAAAAAAAGAAAAAGGGGCGTTCTCATTTTACGCCCCTTTGGTTTGTTTCGGCACTGGTGCTATCAACCACCAAAGAATGCCTGCTAAAACCCAAACTATGATAAAACAAGCCAAAACAAAATAAAGCTTGTGTATCCAAATAGCAAGCCCTGCTGCGCAGCCAACGCCAATTCCCGCAATACAGCCGGGGAGATAAATAGAATTTAACCCCCAGCGCCAGGTACAAAAAGCTAGAAAAACCAACGAACCAGCTCCCAGCCAAGCCGATAAATCCAGCTGATGGTGAAGGAAAAACACCAACCAGCCAAGAGCAGTAACTAGGGCAAGAATCACAGCAATCCTATCAGCTAATCTATTCATTTCCCCTCCTTTTGTCTTAATTCTTAATCAAATTATCTTCTTTGTCAAAAAAAGCAGCGCCCATCCTTAGGCACTGCCGCCACTTCTACAGGCGTTATTGCCTGTCTTCTCTCTTGCGACTAAGCCAGAATTTAATCCAGCCAGCTAATGTCCAAATTTTGAACAACCAACGCTTGCGCGTCCAGAATTGGACACTCTGAGGGTCATAACCGACGGTTGACAATTGTACCCTGAGAGCGGAATTAGAAACAACTTCCATGCCAAACCATTTAGCAATGGCGGCGCAACGAAG
Source organism: uncultured Candidatus Saccharibacteria bacterium (assembly GCA_964636195.1). Classification (GTDB taxonomy): domain Bacteria; phylum Patescibacteriota; class Minisyncoccia; order Minisyncoccales; family PEYH01; genus CAZWQR01. The sequence continues at coordinate 17,971 of CAZWQR010000011.1, read as the reverse complement.
CCAATGATCAGGATGGGCCACAATCACGGCTTTTTCCCAGCCCTCTTTCTTCATAATAATCCAGGCCTGGCGAAGAACTTCATAGGAATCAAGATAGCCATCCTTATCTTTTTCGTTACGATAGATGGAAAAGCTCCTCAGTCCTGTAATCCAGTAATCGCCATGCTGGCGGTAAGCGTCATCAACTTCCTTTTGAAGAATCATTGGAAGCGGAGCATGCCCGACGCTCTTCATCTTCTCCTGAATCGCGGCAATCACAGCAGCTAGACGCTTGTTACTATTTCCAGGAGTCGCCTTTCGCCTTCCAAAGGAAAGCCCAATCAATACATCTGCTTTCTCCTGCACTTAGGATCATCTCCTTTGATTGGAATAAGTACTATGTTATAACTCTATAATAAAATTATAGCTCTGTCAAGACAACTGCTCCCTTGTCAGAAACAGCAACCATATGCTCAAAATGGGCAGACAAAGAATCGTCTATTGTCTTAAAACCAAAACCATCAGCTGCTTTTTCAATCTTTGCCCGTCCAAGAGCGGCCATCGGCTCGATGCAAATAACCATGCCTTTTTGGAGCTTCAAGCCCTTTTTTCTTTGGCCGTAGTTTAAAACTTCTGGACTTTCATGAAGTTCTTTGCCGATTCCGTGGCCGCAAAGCTCCTTTACCACCTCAAGGCCTCTCTTTTCTAGATAACGCTGGATAGTATTGCCCAAATCGCCTAAAGTATTGCCGGGTTTAACTTTTTTAATTGAAATATTTAAAGCTTTTTTAACTGCTCTTATTAAAAACTTTGCTTCTCTAGAAATTTGTCCCACTGGCACCGTTGCCGCCATGTCAGCATAATATCCTTTGTAAATTATGCCCATATCCAAAGAAAGGATATCGCCCTCTTTTAGAATATAGTCCGAAGGAATTTCGTGAACTATTGTTTCATTAACTGAGGTGCATAAAACATTGGGAAAGCCCTGATAATTTAAAAACCCCGGTTTTACTTGAAATTTAAAAACAAGCTCTTGGGCAAGCTTATCTAAATCTTTAGTCTTAACTCCGGGCCTAACCTCTTGTTTAAGCCCTTCCATTATTTCTGCTAAAATTTTCCCACCCTGCCTCATTATTGCAATTTCTTTTTCTGTTTTAACTAAATTCATTTTATTGATTTAAATAAATTTTCAAAGATAACAGCCGGAGTTGCCGAAGCGTCTATGTTGTCAATTTTATAGCCATTATCTTGTAAATAAGCTATCAATGGCAATGTCCTCTCTTCATACTGCTTTAATCTTATTTTTATAGTTTCTGGATTATCTAGTTTCTTTCTCTTGATTAATTTAGAACCGTCCAAAGGACATTTAGTAAGCTTTTCTGTTTCTTTGTTAAATAAAATAGGGTGTCTGAAAAGCTCACAAATTCTTCTGTGAGAATTCCTAAAAATACTTTGCTCTGGCTCTAATTTAAATAAAATAATTTTAATGTTTTCTTTTCCATAAAATTGAGCTATCAGGGGCATTATTTCTTTTGCCTCTGGCAGAGTTCTGGGACTGCCGGCAAAAATAATTGATTTGCCTTGCCCTGCCAGCTCTCTTATGCGTTCCTTAACCCAAAAAGCCACTAAAGGAGGCGAACAAAGAAGCCCTTTCTGCCAAAATTGCTTTTCTTCTAATAAAGAATATTCTTTGCCATTTACCACCTCTATGTCATTTTTAGCGGCGTTCATAACTTTCTCTTCAATAATTTTGCTTGTTTCAAAATAATAAAAGCCGAGTTTATCAGCTAAAATTGAGGCCTGAGTTCCTTTTCCGGAGCCAGGAGGACCAAGCAGTATAATAATGCTTTTAGATTGTTTCATATTCTCTCATTTGTAGTTGAGCATTTATTTGTTTTACGGTGTCTAAAATTACGGCCACCATAATCAAAATAGAGGTGCCGCCCACTAAAAAACTAAAGGCCTGAACCGGAGTAATGGCTTGAACAATATAGGGCATTACAGCTACAACACTTAAAAAGACCGCCCCAATAAACAAAACTCTGTGAAGGATATAGGAGAGAAAATGGGAAGTAGAACTGCCCGGCCTGATACCGGGAACAAAACCGCCCATTTTCTTCAAATTAGAAGATATCGCTTCTGGGTCAAAGGTAATCATTGTATAAAAATAGGTAAAAACAAAAACCATAATAAAATAAATGAGTGTCCAGACCACTGGAAAATTCTGAAAACTAAAACTAGCTACAGTTTCGGCAATGTGACCGACAATTCCTGAAGCGCCAGCCAAAAATCTAGCAATCATACTCGGAAAAACAAGAATGGAAAGAGCAAAGATAATAGGAATAACCCCGGCTGGATTAACATTCATTGGCAAATAAGTGGAAGCGCCTCCATAGATTCTGTTGCCCCTCACTCTCTTAGCGTAAGAAATCGGTATATTGCGCCTAGCTTCCGTAACCAGAACCACTCCAAAAATTATTACAAAAACAACCGCAAAAAAGAATAAATAGCCGGGAATATTATTAGGATCCCAGGACTGCTTAAACTGCCAAATATTGGCCGGAATATTAGAAACAATACCGGCAAAAATCAAAAGAGAAACCCCATTACCAATCCCTCTTTCAGAAATCATTTCACCTAGCCAGACCAAAAAAATCGTGCCAGCAGTAACTGTAAGCACAGAAGCCAGCATAGTCATAGAATTCAAGCCGCTAATCGCTCCCTGGCTTTGCAAAAGATTGAGCATACCATAGCCCTGCGCAATAGACATAGGAATGGTTAAATAGCGTCCGTATTGGTTAAATTTTTTCCGACCAGCTTCCCCCTCCTCTTTATACAATCGCTCTAAGGCAGGGAAAATCATAGTCAAGAGCTGAAGGATAATAACAGCGGTGATATAAGGGCCAATGCCAAGCATCACAATAGAAAGTTTAGACAAAGTGCCCCCAGTAAAAACATTGACTAGGCCAAACATCTGAAATCTCTCAAAAAAGCTTTCTAAATCCTGAACCTGGACACCAGGGACAGGAATATTAGCCATTAATCTAAATAAGGCCAGAATCGCCAAAACGAAAAAAATCTTTTTCCTTAATTCCTTGATTCTAAAAATTTGAAGCGCTTTTGAAAAATTCATAATTTAGATATTTCCTCTTGGGCCTTCTTAGAAAAGGAACAGTTTTTAAATTCTAATTTTTTAGTTAACTTGCCTTTAGCCAAAATTTTAATTTTAGGTCTCTTTCCTTTTATTTTAGCTACCAGCCCCTTTTCAAGCAAGCTTGAGGGAGTGACTACTTCCCCTTCTTTAAAATTTTTGTCCAACTCTCCCAAATTAACAATTTCAAATTCTTTATTAATAACATTAAAACGATAACCTCTAAGTTTAGGATATTTTTTAATATATTGTTTTACCAAGGGCTGAAGACTGTTTCCTGCTCTGGAAAGCTGTCCCTTATTGCCTCTTCCTGAATAAGTGCCGCGTTTACCTCCACGGCCAACGCGTTTTTTATTTTTTCTCTGGTGCTTTGGTTTTAGTTGATGTAGTTGCATAAAACGCTAATGGTCTTAATTTTTTCAAAGCTTCTATGGTAGCTCTGGCATTATTCAACTTATTTCTAGTGCCGCCTAAAATCTTAGAAGAAATATTTTCAATGCCAGCCAAAGTGCAAATGGTTCTTACCGTGCCGCCTGCTACTAAACCCCTGCCTGGATTCTGGGGACGCAGCAAAACCTCAGCAGAGCTGTATTTAGCCCTAACCTCATGGGGAATGGTTTTGTTCTCCATTGGCACCACAATTACTTCTCTCTTAGCTCTAGCTGTAGCTTTATCAACAGCCTGAGCCACATCTAATCCTTTAGCTACGCCCACTCCCACTTTGCCCTTCTGATTGCCCACTACTACCACAGCTCTAAAACGAAGCTGTTTGCCGCCAGCAGTGACTCTGACTACTCGATTTAATGCTAAAAGCTTAGAATTATATTCATCTCTTTGTTTTCTGCTAAATCTTTTGTTATCTATAGATCTCATATTAAAAACTTAATCCTTTTTCTCTGGCTGCCTCAGCTAAGGACTTGACTCGACCATGATATTTATATCCAGCCCTATCAAAAACAACCTTTTTAATTTTTTTCTCTTTAGCAAGTTTAGCAATAAGCTCGCCTACTTTTTGGGCTTTTTCAAGCTTTTTACCTTTCTTAACTTTTGCATCAGAAGCTGAAGCAATAACCTTGTTATTCTCATCATCTATTAACTGAGCATAGATATGCTTATTGGAGCGAAAAACACAAAGCCGAGGCTTTTCAGCAGTGCCGTAAACTTTAGCTCTTATTCTTTTGTGTCTCCTTTGTCTTAAGGTCATACTCTTTAAGTAGCGCCCCCAGCGCCAGCTGCCCGTTTACCGACTTTTCTTCTTACTTCTTCACCCACATATCTAATCCCTTTTCCTTTATACGGCTCGGCTGGCTTTAAAGCCCTAATCTCGGCTGCTTTTTGGCCAACTAATTGTTTGTCAATTCCAGATATGGCAATGATGTTTTTCTCTACTTTAAATTCAATATCCTTTGGCTTTTCAATTTCAATATTGTGAGAAAAACCAAGTTCTAAAACTAACTTGTTGCCTTCTAATTTGGCCCTATAGCCAACCCCTTGAATCTCTAGCTGTTTTTCAAAGCCCTTGGTAACGCCTAAAACAGCATTGTTAATCAAGCTCCTAAATAGTCCCCAAAAAGCTCTTGTCTGCTTGTCTTGTTTATCAACCTTTAAACTAAGTTCTTTATCTTGAAGTTTAAGTTTAATTGCTGGTTTAACGGTTAAAGAGAGCTCCCCTCTGGGTCCCTTAACTTCCACCTGCTGTCCTTCAATCTTGACTTCAACTCCTTGCGGTATCTTAATTGGTTTTTTTCCTATTCTAGACATATTACCAAATTTCAGCTATTAATTCTCCACCCACTCTTTGTTTTCTGGCGTCTCTGGCTCTCATCACCCCTTTGGGAGTGGAAATAACAATCATGCCTCCGCCCTTAGAAGAAAGCTTAATTTCTTTAACAGGAACATAAACTCTTCTGCCGGGCTTAGAAATTCTTTTGATGTCAGTAATCAAGCCTTGGCCATTTTTATATTTTAATTCTATCCTAATAACCTTTCGGGTTTTACTATATTTTTTCTCTACTGCACCAATAAAACCGTGGTCTGATAAAACCTTGGCCACTCTGCTTTTTAGATTAGAATAAGGAACGTCAAGATAGAGCTTTTTTACGGCCTGGGCATTCTTTATTCTATTTAACATATCTGCAATAGGATCAGTCATAGATATTTATTAATTTACCAAGAAGACTTTCTCACCCCGGGAATTAAACCTTTATTAGCCATTTCTCTAAAACAAATCCGGCAAAGACCAAATTTTCTGATATATCCTTTATTGCGACCGCAACGGAAACAACGCCTGTCCTCTCGGGTGCTATACTTTGGTTTCTTATTTGATTTTGCTATTTTTGATGTTTTTGGCATTTTATCTCTTAAAAGGAAATCCTAAATGTTCAAATAAAACTTCGGCTTCCTTTTTATTATTAGTATTGGTAACCACAGTAATCTCTAAACCAAAAATCTTTCTTACTTTTTCCGAACTCACTTCTGGAAAAACAATTTGCTCTTTTAGGCCTATCGTTAAATTACCCTCTTGGTCAACAGATTTTTTATCAATTCCAGCGAAATCCCTGGTTCTTGGCAAAACGATATGGATTAATCTATCAAGTAAATCATACATTTTTTGGCCCCTTAAAGTAACCTTGGCTCCGATAATCATTCCTTTTCTTATCTTAAAACTGGAGATTGAGTTCTTGGCTCTGGTTAAAACCGGCCTTTGTCCGCAAATTAAAGCTAGGTCCTCGGTCATTGATTTATAAATTGCTTCCGCAGCCTTACCTGTCTCACCGGCAACCAAGCGCCCAAAACTAGTGTTAACAACCACTTTTTTAATCCTGGGAACAGCTAAATTATTTTTATAGCCAAGTTCTTTTTTCAATTCAGCAACTGCCTCTTTGTATTTTTTTCTTAAAGGTTTCATACTGTTTGGCCGCAATTTTTACAAACTCTTAGCTTCTTTTTACCCTCTTTTTTAACGGCTAATTTTGTTGGTTTATTGCACTTAGGACAGACAAACTTAACATTAGATACGGCAATCGGTCCTGGCTTTTCCACAATCTGCCCCTTTTCCCCTTCTTTTTTAGGTCTTGTATGCCTTTTCTGAATATTAATTCCTCCAACCAAAAGCTTGTTTTCTTTAGGGAAAACGCTGATAACCTTTCCTGTTCTAGATTTGTCGTCGCCTGCTATTATTAAAACTGTATCGCCTGTTTTTATTTTCATATTATTTCTCTGGCTAAAGCGACAATCTCGTCAAAGCCCTTTTCTTTTATCTCTCTGGGAATAGGGCCAAAGATTCTACCACCTTTAGGTTTTTTTGTCTTGCCGTCTAAAATTACTACTGCATTATCATCAAAGCGGATATAAGAACCGTCATCTCTACGAAAAGCTTTTTTTTGTCTCACTATCACAGCCCTCGTTTTGTCATGCTTTTTGACTATCTTTCGCGGCTCTGCTTTTTTAACGGCCACAACAACAATATCACCTAATTGGGCGTATCTTCTTTTACTGCCGCCAAGCACCTTAAAACACTGAACTAGCTTAGCTCCAGAATTATCGGCTACATTTAAAATCGTCTGATCTTGAATCATATCTTTGATTTAACAATCCAATGTTTATCCTTGCTTAGAGGTCTAGTTTCTTCAATGATTAACTCATCGCCAACTGCATACTCATTCTTTTCATCGTGAACCTTATAGCGTTTGTGGCTCAAATATCTCCCTTTATATCTAGGGTGAATCTTTTGCGTAGCTACCTCTACAACTACTGTCTTATCCATTTTGTCAGAAACTACTTTACCTTTTAGTTGTTTCTTTGGCATTGTCGTTTAATATAGTTAATATTTGGGCGATTTCTTTCTTGATCGCCTGAATCTCTTTTACATTTTTTACCTTGCCAGCTTGCAAGTCAAAACGCAGGCCTCTCAGTTTCTCTCTTAAATTGGCTTCTAATTTTCTTAACTGACTAGAACTCTTTTTTCTCAATTCTTTTACCTTCATCGTTTAATAAATTTAGTCTTAATCGGTAATTTGTCTGATGCTTTCCTAAAAGCTTCCTGGGCAATTGTTTCATCTATTCCGCTTAACTCAAAAATAATCCGTCCCTTTTTAATAGGATAAGCGTAAAACTCAACAGAACCTTTTCCTCCGCCCATTGGAACCTCAACTCCTTTTCGAGTAATCGGTTTGTCAGGAAAAATTCTAATCCAAAGCTTGCCCCCTTTCTTCAAGTACCTAATAATCGCTCTCCTGGCAGCTTCTATCTGACGGGAACTAATCCATTTTGGCTCCATTGCTTTCAAAGCATAATCTCCGAAAGCGATATCTGCGCCGCGTTGAGCCACGCCCTTAGTGCGGCCTTTTTGCATTTTTCTAAATTTTACTTTCTTGGGATAAAGCATGTTTATTCAAATTTTTCGCCTTTGTAAAGCCAAACCTTTACGCCTATTACTCCATAAGTGCATCTGGCTTGACTAAAACCATAATCAATATCAGCTCTTAAAGTATTTCTAGGAAGACTGCCCTTTTGTACCCATTCAGTTCTGGCAATAGCTACTCCATTTAAGCGTCCAGACACTTGAACTCTGACCCCCTTGACTTCTTTATAGCTCTCTGCAGTAGAAATGGCTTGTTTGATAACTCTTCTAAAGGGCATTCTTTTTTCAATCCTTTGGGCAATCCATTGAGCAATCAAGGAAGCGCTCAGCCAAGGATTCTTGATTGACTGCACCTCAATCTTTAAATCGTGCTTTTTATCTTTATTTCTTAAAACTTTTTGTTCTAATTTTCTTTTTAGCTGTTCTACTTGCTCCCCTCCCCGTCCAATAACCAATCCAGGCCTAGAAGTGAAAACAATAATTAGGGTTTCATTTGGGGAACGCTCTATTTCAATTTTCTCAATGCCCGAATCTTTTAAAGACTGATTTAAAAATCTTCTAATCTTAAAATCCTCTTCTAAATATTTAGAAGGATGTTTATGGGCAAACCATCTAGAACTCCAATCAGAATTTCTTCTCAATCTATATGCTTTTGGATGAACGTTATGACTCATTCTTTTCTTCTAAAACAATGGTAATGTGGCTGGTTTTTTTCTGAATAGTGTTAGCCCTGCCCATAGCCCTAGCTCTCCAGCGCTTAAGCGTAGGACCTTGGTCAACGGTGATTTTCTTTATATACAATTTCTTTTCATCTAACCCCAATTCCTTGGAATTTGCAAGAGCTGACTCTAAAAGCTTTCTTAAGGGCTTTGCCGCTCTTTTAGGAGTAAAACGCAAAACCGCCAAGGCCTTAAGCGCCTTTTGGCCCCTGATTAAATCAGCCACCACCCTAACTTTTCTGGGAGCTATTCTTAACCTATTAAGTTTTGCTGTTGCCTGTTTAACCATCGTTATTCGCTAAACTGTCCTGCCTTTGGCTCTTTGGGAGGCCTCTTGTTCTCTCTGCATCCTTCCACCATGCCTAATGAATTTAGTGGTCGGCGAAAATTCACCCAGCTTATGACCTACCATGTCTTCTCTGATATTTACCGAAATAAAATCTTTACCATTGTGCACCTCAAAATTAAAACCTACCATTTCCGGCACAATTACACAACTCCTCGCCCAAGTTCTAATAGGGGTTTTATCTCCTTTTTTCCTGGCTTCCAGTTTTTTCATTAGTTTTTCATCGATATAGGGACCTTTTTTCAAACTTCTTGACATATTTAAAATATATTAATGAATAAATTTTTATTTAGAAATTTCAACGTCTTTTAATGATAAATTTATCTGTATGTTTTCGCTTTCTTGTCTTTTTGCCTAAAGCCGGCTTGCCCCAAGGAGTTTTAGGATATTTTAAGCCAATTCCTGCTCGGCCCTCACCCCCGCCGTGAGGATGATCAACCGGAGACATGGCTGAACCTCTGACTGTCGGCCTTCTGCCTTTATGCCTGCTCTTTCCGGCGCCGCCAACCCTTTCATATCTATGTTCTGTTCTGGACACAACACCGATTGAGGCAAAGCATTCTTTATTAATCTTTCTTAGCTCGCCAGAAGGCATTTTCACAGCCATATACTTCCCTTCTGTTCCCATTATGCTAGCCGAAGCGCCAGCAGAACGAACTAATTTACCGCCAGCGCCCGGCTGGAGCTCAATATTATAAATCTCTGTGCCAATGGCAATATTCTTAAGCTTTAACCTGTTGCCGGGCCTTATCTCTGCATTCTCTGCGGCCATAACCTTATCACCAACCTTAAGTTTTTTAGGCGCTAAACGATAACTTTTTTCTCCATCTGAATATTCTAATAAGGCGATATAAGCAGTTCTATTGGGATCATATTCAATCGCTTTTACCACGGCTTCTTGGTTAAGCTTTTTTTGTTTAAAATCAACCATACGATAAAAACGCTTTGCTCTTCCACCTTGATGTCTGACAGTAATTCTGCCTTGATTATTGCGGCCTGATTTCTTTTTTAAAATCTTAATCAAGCCCTTTTCGGGTTTTTTCTTTGTCACTCTGGAAAAATCCTTCTTAGTAGCGTGTCTTCTCGTTGGAGTTGTTGGTTTATGTTTAGCCATAGTCTTATCTTGGTAAAATCTCTATTTCTTGTCCTTTTTTAACAGTAACGATAGCTTTTTTATAGCCCGGCTTAACGCCCTTTGTCCTGCCCAATCTTCTCTTTTTAGGCTTAACGTTCAAAACCTTGACGCCTTCTACTTTTACATTATAAAGAGATTCTACCGCTTCTTTAATCTGGACCTTATTAGTTCTCGTAAAAACTTTAAAAACATACTGATTTTTGGAAGTTAAAACAGTAGCTTTCTCGGTAACATGAGGGGCTACCAAGCTTTGCCAAGCTTTACTGGCTTTTAGAATAGGCTTTTTCTTAGGTACTGCTTTCTCAATCTTTTCCTTAGGCGCCTTCTTAGGTGCCGCTTTCTCAATTTTCTTCTTAGGTGCTTTCTTAATCGCTTTCTTAGCTCCTTGTTCTACCTTTGGTTCCGGTTTCTTCTCCTCAGTTGACTTCTTTTTAAATACATCAAATAAAGACATGTTATTTTGAAACTAAATCCTCAATAGTTTTAAGACAATCTTTTTCAATAATCAAGTTCTGAAACAAACAAACATCCAAAGCATTTAAATTCCTGGCTTCCTTGACCTTAAGTCCTTTAAGATTGCCTGCCGCTCTAAGCAATTTTTCATCTTTCTTATTAATTATCAAAAGAACCTTTTTAAATTCTTTTTTTGTTAGCTTTTGAGCCAAATTATCCAATATTTCTGCTAACTCCTTGGTCTTGGGGCTTCCAAGCTTTAACCCATCAATCACAAAAAGCTCTTTGTCTTTTATTTTCTGAGACAAAACGCTTTGCAAAGCGCCTTGTTTCATCTTTCTAGTAACTTTCTTTTTGTAATTTCTTTCTTTCCTGGGACCAAAGGTTACGCCGCCGCCAATCCACAAAGGTGAACGAATTGAGCCATGCCTGGCTCTGCCAGTTCCTTTTTGTCTCCAAGGCTTTTTGCCTCCGCCCCTTACCTCTCCCCTATCTTTAGTGTGGGC
>CAZWQR010000011.1:0-7219 GCA_964636195.1 uncultured Candidatus Saccharibacteria bacterium | reverse complement strand
AACAATGTTCCTCTCCTGCCAGGCACCGCGCCTTTAAGAACCATTAAATTATCTTCTTTATCAACTTTTATAACCTTTAAATTAATAACTGTTATTCTTTTATTTCCCATTCTCCCGGGCATTTTCTTTCCTTTTAAAACCCTTTCTGGAAAAGAAGAGCCGATAGAGCCCAGCGCCCTTTCTCCATGTTTAACACCATGACTCTTACCAAAACCAGAAAACCCCCACTTTTTTACAGCTCCCTGGAAGCCCTTGCCTTTGGTTAAGCCGGAAACCTTTACTTTATCTCCTTTTTCAAAGATAGAAACATCTATCTTCTCCCCTACTTTTAATTCTTGGTCATTTTTAAATTCTTTTAAATATCTATAAGGTTTTTTAACTTGGCTTTTCTTTATCTTTTTTTCCTTTAACTTCTCAAACCCTAACTGAACCTTGCCCTCTTTTGTTTCGGTAACAAAACAAGGGCCTGCTTCAATTAAGGTTATAGGAATTACTTTATTTTCTTCCCACAACTGGCTCATCTCAATTTTTTTTCCTAATATGAACTTTGCCATATTTCTCTGCGAGCGCAGCGAGTAATTATAAATATGAGCACCCTGCTCAAATTTTGCTATCGCTTGCTCTGCTAATTTCATTTGACTTTTATTATGGATTACTCTTGCAGTCTATAGGCGGCGCATAGCCGCGTTCCTTATTGCGCGAAGCAGACTGCTTTCTGTCTGCCCCTAAATTCTGGGTGGTAAAATAACTTTCTAACAAAATACCGGGCACTAACCCGGTACCTAAAAATCTTGTGAAGGGTTAGTATCCAGTTAATTATACAATTGGATAACAAAGGTTTTCATAATCAAGAACACATCTCATGTGTCCTGGACTTAACCCCTTAAATCTTAATTTGAACATCTACTCCTTTAGGAAGATTAAGATTGGTTAAGGATTCTACTACTCGCTGGTCTGCTCCCAAGATGTCAATCAGTCTCTTATGAACTCTTACTTCATACTGCTCTCGCGAATCTTTATGAACAAAAGTTGACCTGTTTACAGTATATTTGTGAATTTCTGTAGGCAGGGGTACGGGGCCCGAAATCTCTGCTCCAAAACGCATTACAGTTTCAATAATCTGATTAACGCTCTTGTCCAAAACTTTATTATCATAAGCCCTCAGCTTAATGCGAATCTTTTGAGGAGCTTCCTCTTTTTTGGTTTTTGTAGATTTCTTCTCTTGCTTCTTTGTTGCTGGCATCTTAAAAGAACAAATTTTAGCGGCAGTGCCTCTCTTTTCTAAGAGGTGCTACTTTTGTTTATTTAATTATTTTTGTAACGACTCCTGAAGATACGGTCTTTCCGCCTTCTCTAATAGCAAATCTCTGTTTTTCTTCCAAGGCAATGGGAGCAATCAACTTAACGGTTACATTCGCAGTATCTCCGGGCATTACCATCTCTGTTCCTTCAGGTAGAATAAGGTCACCGGTTACATCAGTAGTTCTGATGTAAAACTGAGGTTTATACCCGCTGAAAAACGGAGTATGCCTGCCACCCTCGTCTTTGGTTAAAGCATAAATTTCTGCTTCAAACTCGGTATGAGGAGTAATACTGCCCGGCTTGGCTAACACTTGCCCCCTTTCAACATCTTCCTTTTTTAAGCCCCTTAAAAGAATACCAGCGTTATCACCGGCCCTTCCTTCGTCTAAGGACTTATTAAACATTTCAATGCTAACAGCTGTGGTTTTAGTGGTAGGATTAATACCCACTAATTCAACCTCCTCGCCTGCTTTGACAATGCCTCTTTCAATTCTGCCAGTAGCTACTGTTCCCCTTCCTTCAATTGAGAAAACATCTTCAACAGCCATTAAAAACGGCTTATCAACATCTCTTTGAGGTTCTGGGAAATAATCATCTACTGCTTTCATTAAATCATAGATTGGCTTTACCTTTTCGTCGTCAGCAGATTCAGCTTCCAAAGCCTTTAAAGCAGATCCTCTGATAATTGGAACTTCATCTCCTGGAAATTCATATTTCTTTAAAAGCTCTCTTACCTCTGACTCCACTAAATCAATCATTTCTGAATCATCAACAGAATCACATTTGTTAAGGAAAACAACAATTGCCGGCACGCCTACTTGGCGAGCAAGCAATAAATGTTCTCTGGTTTGAGGCATTGGCCCATCAACTGCAGAGACTACCAAGATAGCGCCATCCATCTGAGCGGCTCCGGTAATCATATTTTTGATATAGTCGCTGTGTCCCGGACAGTCAATATGCGCATAGTGCCTCTTGTCAGTCTCGTACTCAACGTGGGAAATGTTAATAGTCAAACCGCGGCTCTTCTCTTCTGGCGCAGCATCAATCTGATCAATGCCCTTATCAGAGGCATTCCAGCCCTTCAGCTTCATTGCTTTCAAAATAGCAGCTGTTAAGGTTGTCTTTCCATGGTCTACATGACCAATGGTTCCTATATTAAGATGCGGTTTGGTTCTTTCAAATTTTGCTTTTTCAGCCATAATAATTTTATTTATTAATTATTTAAATAATTATTTAAGTGTTAAATATGTTAACTTAAAAGAAAAAAAAGTCAAGACCTTTTCATTTTATCACTCAAAAGGGAGGTCTTCAACCCTTAATTCATCCACTGGCATCTCTTCTTTGGCAATAACCTCTGTACTTTGAGATATATCCTCTTCTGCTCCTGACATTTCAATGGGTTTTTCCTCAAGGGGCTTTTCCTCAAGGGGCTTTTCCTCAAGGTTCAGCTTTCCCTGATTAGATTCATAGTCTAAAGCAGTAATCATCATAATTGGCTTATTATCCTCAATAATAATAATTTTGGTATCGTTTGCCAATAACTTTTTTATCTCTTCTAAATCCATAAAATTTAAAATTAATTATCTACCCTCCACTATTTGCTGGGTAATATTATTTGGCACTATTTCATACGAATCAAACTCCATTGTAAAGGTGCCGCGCCCATGAGTCATAGAGCGAAGCGAGGTAGCGTAGCCAAACATCTCAGCCAAAGGCACATTTGCCTCCACCACTTTCATTTTTGCCCTGTCAAAACTTTCCTTAACAGCTCCGCGGCGAGAATTTAAATCACCTACAATATCTCCAAAAAACTCTTCTGGAACAGTTACTTCCAACTTCATAACCGGCTCCAACAAAACGGGCTTGGCGTCTTTTGCAGCCTGCTGAAGAGCTTGGGATCCGGCGATCTTGAAAGCAGCTTCTGAAGAATCAACTTCGTGAAAAGAACCATCATAAAGAGTGACTTCTAAATCAACCAAGGGATAACCAGCCAAAACGCCTCTGTCTAAGGCCTCAACTACTCCTTTTCTAACAGCTGGGATAAACTCTTTGGGAATAATGCCCCCCTTAATTTCATCAATAAATTCAAAGCCCTCGCCCCTCTCTTTGGGCTGGACTCTCAACCACACATGGCCATACTGACCGCGCCCGCCGCTTTGTCTAATATACTTGCCTTCAGCTTGGGCTCCGGCAGTAATTGTTTCTTTATAGGCAACTTGGGGCCTGCCAACGTTGGCCTCAACGTTGAATTCTTTTTTCATTCTATCAACCAAAATATCTAAATGGAGCTCACCCATTCCAGAAATGATAGTCTCCCCTGTCTCTTCATCAGTTCTAATCTTGAAAGTAGGGTCTTCTGTAGCCAGCTTTTTTAAAGCAAAACCAAGCTTTTCCTGGTCTGCTTTGGACTTGGGCTCGATCCTAATAGAGATAACGGGTTCTGGGAAAGAAATACTTTCTAGGACAATAGGATGTTCGGGGTCACAAATTGTATGACCTGTCTCAACATCTTTAAGCCCTACCGCTGCGGCAATGTCTCCTGCATAAAGCTCTTGCACTTCTTCTCTATGGTTGGCATGCATTCTCACAATTCTTCCAATTCTTACCTTTTTGCCATTAACCGAATTCAAAAAAGTTTGAGTACTGCTGGCTCCTAGCTTGCCGGAGTAAATTCTGAAATAAGTTAAAGCCCCAACATAAGGATCTGTGGCTATTTTAAAAGCCAAAGCAGAAAATGGCTCGTCATCTGAATGCTTTCTCTCTAAAGGCTCGCCCGTTTTTGCATCTTTGCCTTTTACTGGCGGCAAATCAGCAGGGCTGGGTAAATAATATAAAACAGCGTCTAAGAGAGGCTGAATGCCTTTGTTTTTTAAGGCAGAACCGCAGAAAACAGGCACTAATTCATAGCTTAATACTCCCTTCCTTAATGCCCTCCTAATTTCTGAAGCTTCCAGATCCTTTCCTTCAAGATATTTTTCTAAAAGCTCATGGTCTTCAGCTGCTACTTTTTCAAGCATTTTAGCGCGCCATTCTTTGGCTTTTTTCTCCAGCTCTTTAGGAATCTCTTCTTCTACGCACTTTTGTCCGAAATCGCCCTCAAATTTTAAGGCCTTCATAGTAATTAAATCAATCACCCCCGAGAGATCTGATTCCCGGCCAATCGGTATTTGGACAGCTACCGCTTTGGGGGTTAATCTGTCCCAAATGCTTTCTAAGCTCTCTTCAAAAGAAGCGCCCATCCTGTCCATTTTATTAATGAAACAAATTCTAGGCACCCGAAATTTATCTGCCTGATACCAAACGGTTTCTGATTGCGCCTCCACTCCGGCTACGCCGTCAAAAACAACGATCGCGCCGTCTAAAACTCTAAGAGAACGCTGAACTTCGGCGGTAAAGTCAATATGACCGGGGGTATCAATAATATTAATCTTATGTTGTCTCTCTTTGTTCTCCCCATCTTCTATGGGATGCCAAAAGCAAGTAGTAGCAGCAGAGGTAATAGTAATGCCTCTGGCTCTTTCCTGCTCCATCCAATCCATAATAGCCTGGCCTTCATGGACCTCACCGATTCTATGGGAAATGCCAGTATAAAACAAAACACGCTCGGTTACTGTGGTTTTACCGGCGTCTATATGAGCGATAATCCCAATGTTTCTGTATTTTTCTATAGGAAACTGTCTAGCCATAATTTTTTACCAAGCAAAATGAGCAAAGGCTTTATTTGCCTCAGCCATCTTGTGCACATTATCTTTCTTTTTAATTGATTTTCCTGCGTTATTAGCCGCTTCCATTAACTCATTGGCTAATTTTTCTGCAGTCTTACCCTTACTGCCAGAAATAGATTCAATAATCCAGCGCATCGCCAAAGCCACCCTCCTCTCTTTGGGAACCTCTACGGGCACTTGATATTTAGCGCCACCAATTCTTTTTGACCTTACTTCAAGCATAGGAGAAACATTTTGAATGGCTTTCTCAAAAATCTCTATCGGATCTTTTTTAGTCTTCTTTTTAATAATCTCAAAAGCGCCATAAACTATTTTCCTGGCTGTCTGTTTCTGGCCTCTCTGCATAATATAATTTACAAACTTAGCAACTAATAAATTATTATACAAAGGATCTGGTTCAATTGTCTTTCTTTTTAGCTGAGCCATAGTTAGTCTTGTTGTTTAGTTCCGTATTTACTTCTGGACTGCTTTCTTCCTTCAACGCCTACAGCGTCTAAGACTCCTCTAACAACATGGTATCTGACGCCCGGCAAATCTTTTACCCGGCCGCCCCTTATCATAACTACAGAGTGTTCTTCTAGATTATGGCCTTCGCCGGGAATATAGGCCGTCACTTCCATCCCATTGCTCAAACGCACCCTAGCCACCTTCCTTAAAGCAGAATTAGGCTTCTTGGGAGTAACTGTAAAAACCTTTAAACAAACCCCTCTTTTAAAAGGAGAGTTATGCTTTTTGGGCTTGTTTTTTAAATTATTAAACGAAAAACTCAAAGCCGGAGCTTTGCTCTTTTTCTTTTGTTGTTTTCTCCCTTTTTTAATTAATTGATTAATCGTTGGCATAATAAAAAATAAAACCTTAACGATTTAGCATTTAAGATAGCAAATACTTAAAAAGTTGTCAAACCCCCAGCCCAGTTATCAGCAGAGTCAAAAACTGAACCGCTCGAATTATAATATCAAAAAAGAAAAAGATTGCAATTAAAACAAAGAAAAACCCGTATTGAGTCATCAGTAATCTTATTCTTTGGGCGGTTTTAGGCAGAAAAGCAAAAAGAATATGAGAGCCGTCTAAAGGAGGAATTGGTAAAAGATTAAAAACGGCTAAAAGCAGGTTGATTTCTACAATATACAAAAATATTATAAAAAGTCCCGGAACATTCACTAAGCCAGGAATCAATCTCAAGCTTAAGCCAAAAATTAAAGCCAAAGAAATATTAGACAAAGGGCCAGCTGCCGCTACCTTCACTCCTCCCCATTTTCTGTCCCTGAAGTTATACGGATTGATAGGTACTGGCTTAGCCCAACCAAAGATTATACCGCCTGCTCCTAAAAAACTCATCAAAATTAAAAGTCCGGGCACCAGAATAGAGCCAATGGGATCTAAATGGTTTATTGGGTTTAAAGTTAAGCGTCCCGCTCTTTTAGCTGTGTCATCGCCCAATGCCAAAGCCACCCACCCGTGGGCTAGTTCATGGATTATTACAGAAAATAAAAATACTATTATGATAAATATCGTCTCTATTCCAAGCATACCCTGTTATTCTAACAAAAATTACTGATAAAAGAAAGAGGCAGCGGACTCTAGGGTCCACTGCCTGCCCACGGCTTACCAGGTCAAAGACATTATCAGGCTCCGCACCCTGGCCATCTCTGTTGCAATAGAAAGATTGGGTTGATGCTTAAACTCCAGCTGTACAAACCCATGAGGAGAAATGAGTATGCCAAGACCGCCATTCGCAGACCACGATTCTTTGCCAAGCAGGTCTGAACAAAACTGCCCAATATTAATCTTGTCCGCCTCGCTCTTTGGAATACGAACGACAAATCTGGATTTGTCGGATGAAAGCGAAGCAATAACCTCCAGCTCTTGCTTATTAACATGTAGCCTTGACTCACACGACTTTCTCACAATTCCTCCTTTAAGCTGTAATGTATTAAATAGCTTAGCTTATTTTTAAAAAATAATCAAGAGCCTTGCCAAAAAACAAAAGATAAAGTAAGATACAAAATACTAACTTTAAAAAATATGGCTCAGAAATGTTCAATCTGTAACAAAAAAGGAGATATCGGCCGAAAATACAACAAGCTGATGTCTAAATATAATCCCAGCCCCAAAAAGAAAAAAAAGCCAAACTTACAATGGCTGACTTTGTCTTCGGGAAAAAGAGTGAAGGCCTGTACTAAGTGTATTAA
>CAZWQR010000010.1:0-23554 GCA_964636195.1 uncultured Candidatus Saccharibacteria bacterium | reverse complement strand
TAATAAACTATTTTTAATCTATTGTTTATTAAAAATCAATAGCTTATGGGCCTGGGGCTGGAGGAGGGGCAGGAGCAGGAGGTGCTCCTCCTCCAGTTTCTGGAACGTCACAATTAATGTTGAAAAAGCCGTTTTCCCACCAGGAGCGGTAGATGTCTTCTGTCCAATCAGCCAAGCCAATAGTTTGGAGAAATAATCCTATTATAAAATAGGCGCCGTAGATTATGACGAGACCGATTAAGACAGAGCCAATTAGTGCCCTCGCCCTGCTTATGGTTTGAGGATTGCCCGAAGCCAGCATGAACATTGCTCCGCCAATGATAAGCATCAGCAGGGCTAAAGGCCCCGCTAGTTTAAAGAGGATAAAATTAATTATGTTAGTAATCAGAAAAAAGAAGTGGCAGAGTGTACATGGGGCGCTTTCATCTATCGCAGTATCTGGATCATCTGTATTTTGCCCGCAAGGTACAATTCCGGCCGCTGAGGCAAAACCGGCGCTTAAGATACCAAAAACCAAAGTTAAACAGAAAATGGTTTTGGTAATTTTAGACATAGTTGTTTATTAATATTTACCAATGCCCCTGGAAGGATTCGAACCCTCAACCTACTGCTCCGAAGGCAGTCGCTCTATCCAGTTGAGCCACAGGGGCTCTTTTCTTATTTTAGCTAAAAGATTGAAAATCCACAAGTTTTAAAGTAAGATTAAGAAAATGAGCTTGCCAAAACAGATAAAAGATATTTTAAAGATTTTAGAGGAAGCCAATTTCCAGGCCTTTGCTGTTGGAGGCTGCGTTAGAGATTTATTATTAAAAAAGGAGCCCAAGGATTGGGATATTGCTACTGACGCTAAACCTAAGGAAGTGGCCAATCTTTTTTCAAAGACCTTTGAGATTAATAAATTTGGCACTGTTACGGTCAGGACAACAAGTAAAAAGGATAACTTAAAAGAAATTGAAATTACTACCTTTAGGACAGAAGAAAAATATAGCGATAAAAGACATCCTGATAAAGTAAGCTGGGCTAAGAGTCTTACTCAAGATTTAAAAAGAAGGGATTTTACCATTAATGCCCTAGCCCTTGACTCTAAAGGAAAGTTAATTGATGAGTTTGACGGGCAAAAGGATCTAGAGAATAAGCTTATTAGAGCAGTAGGCAAAGCCGAAGACAGGTTCAGGGAAGATGCCTTGCGCTTGATGAGAGCAGTTAGATTTGCCACGGTTTTGGATTTTAAAATAGAGAAGAAAACTCTTCAAGCGATAAAAGAAAACGCTAATTTGCTGCGATTTATTTCTAAAGAAAGAATAAGGGAGGAGTTGCTAAAGATTATTATGGCAGAGAAAGCGGCTGAGGGCATAGAACTTTTGAGAGAAACCGGGCTTTTAGAGCACATTATTCCCGAGCTTTTAGAGGGCTATAAGGTGAGCCAAAACAAACATCATATATACGATGTTTACGAGCACTCCCTACGCTCTTTGGATTTCGGAGCAAAGAAAGGATTTAATAAGTATGTGCGCTTAGCTGCTTTATTGCACGACATAGGAAAACCCAGGACCAAAGAAGGAAAGGGAGTTGAGGCCACTTTTTATAATCACGAAATAGTGGGAGCAAAAATGACTGCCCAAATTCTTGGGCGTTTAAAATTTCCTAAAAAAGACATAGAAAAGATAGTTAAGCTTGTCAGATATCATCTTTTTTATTACAACGTTGATGAGGTGGGAGATTCTTCGGTCCGCCGTTTAGTAAGAAGGGTTGGTAAGGAGAACTTAAAAGAATTAGTTCAGGTTAGAATGTGTGATAGAATTGGCTCTGGTTGCCCCAAAGCTCTTCCGTATAAGCTTAGGCACTTTCAGTATGTAGCTGAAAAAGTTGGGCAAGATCCGATAGATGAAACAATGCTTGTAATCGGCGGCAAAGAGATTATGAAACTTTTGAATATCAAACCAGGGCCCAAGGTAGGGCAGGTTTTGACTATCCTTCTGGGAGAGGTTTTAGAAGATCCCAAGAAGAATAAAGAGAAATATTTGGAAGCTAAAGTTAAAAAATTGAAGAAATTAAAAGATAAAGAATTGGCTAAACTAGCAAAAGAAGCCGAAAGAAAAAGGGATCAAATAGTTGAGAAGAGAGAGGAAATGACTAAAAAGAAATACTGGGTTTCTTAACGGAGCGTCGTATAACGGTAGTATGCGCCCTTCGGGAGGGCGCGGCCCGGGTTCAACTCCCGGCGCTCCGACATGAGTAATTTTTTACCAAAAGATTTTAGTTGGCATTTTCCTAAGCCAAAAAAAGAAGAACAGGAATTTGCAAAAGGCAAGAAGGATATTTTAGTTTGCAGAGAATGCAATGCTTTTTATTGGCATAAGTCTTGGCGCCACCATCTTAATGATTACCCAGAACTCAAAGAGAATAAAAATATTAATTTTGGATTGTGCCCCGCTTGTAGGATGATTAAACAAGGAAAATACGAAGGAGAAATATTGATAGAGAATATTGATTCTGAGAGAGAAGAGCAAGTAGAGAGCTTAATTAATAATTTTTCAGAAACTGCCTTTCAAAAGGATCCCATGGATAGAGTTATTTCTATTGATAAAATAGCCAAGGGCATTTTAAGGGTTTTAACTACCGAAAACCAGATGGCCAAACAGTTGGCCAAAAAAATTAAAAAAACCTTTAAAGGAAAAGTTAATTTTACTTTTTCCCAAAGAGAATCTACTCTAAGAGCCAGAGTGATCTTGGGCCCATAGCACAACGGCAGTGCACCGCATTCGCATTGCGGCGATGTGAGTTCAAGTCTCACTGGGTCCACCGTAATTATGGTTAATTTACAACAATGGGTTTTTTAAAAAGGAATTTTTTATATTTTGCCGTTTTTATCACCGGAGCCGCGGTGTTAGTGATAGAAGTGGTTGCTACTAGAATCTTGGCTCCTTATTTTGGCAATACTATTTTCAGCGTTTCCAGCATTATTGGAGTGGTTTTGGCAGCCTTGAGCTTTGGTTATTATTTCGGAGGGCGGCTTGCGGATAAATACCCGGATATCCGCTGGTTTTTTAGCATAATCACAGCAGGCGGGGTGGCAGTTTTTCTAATTCAAGTATTGGTTGCTTTATTCCTGCCGTGGTTTAGCAGAAACCTTTCTTTAATAATTGGCCCGTTAATTTCAGCAATAGTTCTTTTTTTTGCACCCGCTTTTTTCCTTGGAATGTTGTCCCCTTTTGCTATTAAGCTCCAAACCCAGCTGTGCCAAAAAGAGGGCATCGGCACGCTATCTGGAAAGATATTTTTTTATTCAACCTTTGGCAGCATCTTTGGCAGTCTTTTCTCTGGATTTTTTTTGATTCCAGTTTTTGGCATAAAAGAAATTGTTTTGGCTACTGGTTTTATTCTTTTGCTTTTGGGTTTTGGCGGCTTGCTCTTTACAAACATTAAAAAAAAAGACCTCAGTAAACTTTCCTTTGCCTGTTTTATAGTTATCTTTGTTTCTTTGTTGTGCAGTTTTTTGAACGTCCAGCCAGGTTTGGTTTTCAGCAAAGACGGGAGGTATGAGAAGATTTTAGTCTATGATATGAAAACTGAGGAGCAAGAACCAATACGGATTTTGAAGCTTGACAGCTCATTTTCGGGTGGAATTTATTTAAACAAAGAGGAACAGCTCTTTGATTATACTAAGTATTATTTATTATACCGAATTTTTAAGCCTGACCTTAAAAATACATTAGTTATCGGGGGCGGCGCTTATACTATACCAAAAGCATTGTTAAAGGTTTCAGACGAAACGCTCGTGGAAGTAGCAGAGATTGAGCCCTCTCTTTTGGGGGTGGCTAAGAAATACTTTGGTCTTGCAGACGAAGAGCGGCTTAAAAATTATATTGAAGACGGCAGGCGTTTTTTAGAAAGAAGCGAGAATAGTTACGACTTGATATATAGCGATGCCTTCAACTCTGCCAAAGCTATTCCCGCACATCTGAGCACAAGGGAGTTTTTTCAGCTAGTAAAAGAACATTTGTCAAAAGACGGCATTTTTATTATCAATGCCGTTGGCCGTTTAGAGCAAAGAGCACCTTCGCTTTTGTTTTCTCAAATTAAAACTTTTAAAATAATTTTTCCCAATAGCTATTATTTTGATCTCGGCCAGCGAGGTAGTTCTGGCATGCGCAATATTATTTTTGTTGGCTATAATAGTGATAAGGTGGTGGATTTTAAAGATAGTGAAGTTTCAGTAAAGGTTCTGCCCGAAATTCAAGAACTTGATAAGAAATTGATTGATATAGAGCGATTTGATTTAACAAAAGAGCTAATTTTAACTGACAATTATTCTCCTGTTGATTATTTAAGCGCTTTGGCTTTTTTAGCTGAAGACAAAGATATGGAAAAAATTTCTCAGGTATGTTTTAAAGATAGCTGTTTTAAAGTAAAAACAGCAGAAACGGCCGCTGAGAGAAGCAAAGGCCTGATGGAAGTAGAGCAGTTAGAAGAAGACAGAGGCATGCTTTTTATCTTTGATCATTCTGGAGTTTACGCTTTTTGGATGAAAAATACCTTAATTCCCTTAGATATGGTTTGGCTTGATAAAGACAAAAAGATAGTTTTTATTAAGCACAATGCTCAACCTTGCAAAAAAGAGCCCTGTGAAAGTTTTTCTCCTGGCAAAGAGGCAAAATATGTTTTAGAAATAAATGGAGGATTGGCTGAAAAATTGGGTTTAGAAATTGGAGAAAGGGCTGTTTTTAAGTAAAAAACTTGACATTATCATTTGAATTTTCTAAACTTATCTAAGATAAAAGGTCCAAGAAATTGGGCCATTTTTTCTAAAATAGTTAATTTAAATTTATGGAAGACTTAAAAACGCTTGCCTCTTCTATCGCTCAGATTGCTGAAGAAAAAGGCGTTGCCCAGGATAAGATTATTGAAGTGATAGAAATGGCTTTAGCGGCAGCTTACAAAAAAGACAAAGACAGAAAAGGCGAAAATATCCGAGCCAAATTCAATCTTGATACAGGCAAAGCAAAATTTTGGCAGGCTTTGGAAGTAGTTGACGAATCTATGATTTATTCTGAAGAAGAATTGGAAGAATTAAAGCAAAAAGCAGAAGAACGAGCCGAGAAAGGAGAAGAAGAGGAAGAAGAGAAAAAAAAGATTCGTTTTAATCCCAAACAATACATAATGCTTGAGGAAGCCAAAGAAAGAGATCCTAAAATTAAAGTTGGTGAAGAATTGTTGATTCCTTTGGAGTCAGATATTGATTACGGCAGAATTGCCGCTCAAACGGCCAAGCAAGTTGTTTTGCAAAGACTGAAAGAGGCCGAAAGAGATGCTATTTATGAGGAATTTAAGGAGAAAGAGGAAGAAGTGGTTTCTGGTATTGTCCAGAGAATAGAGGGTCGAAATGTTTTCTTTGATTTAGGAAAAACTATTGGTATTTTGCCCGCTGCTGAGCAAATTCCTAGAGAAAATTACAGAATTGGCGAAAGGCAGCGTCTATTTATCAAAAGTGTTGAATCCTCTTCTAAAGGTCCTTTAATTGTTCTTTCCAGAGCTCATCCTAAATTTGTAAGCAAGCTTTTTGAAATTGAAGTGCCCGAAGTTTCCAGCGGCCAGGTAGAAATTAAAAGCGTTGCCAGAGAGCCTGGTTTTAGAACAAAAATAGCTGTTTATTCAACAGAAGAAGGCATTGACGCCATTGGAGCTATGGTTGGGCAGCGAGGGACCAGAGTGGTAGCTGTAATTAATAGTTTAAATGGAGAGAAGATTGATATCATTGAATGGTCAGAAGATGTAGCTGACTTTATCAGTAACGCCCTGTCTCCGGCTAAGGTTTTAGATGTTGAGATAGAGGAAAAGGGACAGGCTGTGGCTGTAGTTTCCGAAGACCAGCTTTCTCTAGCTATTGGCAAAGGCGGACAAAATGTCAGGCTAGCTGCAAAATTGACTGGCTGGAAAATAGATGTTAAAGTAGAGGGCAGCGATGAAAAAATCAGCGCTGATGATGTAGAGCAAGATGTAGAACAAGATATAGAAAAAGACGAGGAAGAGAGCAAAAAGGACGAGGAAGAGAGCAAAGAAAGAGAAGAAAAAAAACAAAAGAAGGCGGCTCCAAAAAAGGAAAGCAAAAAGAAAAATTAATTAAAATTAATTTATGAACCTTATCTATATTCCCTTTTTAATTGCCATATTAGATCTTTTGTTCGTTTTATACCTCATTTATCGTTTAAAACAGGTTTCATCTGGCCAAGTAGAAATTCAGACAATTGCTAAGGCCATAAGAGAAGGCGCGGTTGCTTTCTTGCGCCGAGAGTTTAAGACTATGGCCTTGATTTTTGTTTTAATAGCTATTGGGCTTTTTTTGTTGTATAACAGCATTTCTCCGGCTTTGATATTTCTGGCTGGCGCTCTAACTTCCAGTTTGGCAGGATATGTCGGAATGATGATTTCTACTTTAGCTAATGTTAAAACCACCAACTCGGCTCAAAAGAGTTTTTCTGAATCCTTTTCAACGGCTATCTGGGGCGGCCAGGTAATGGGCTTTTTGGTTGTTGGCTTAGGGCTTTTAGGGGTGGTAATTATCTGGGCCATCTTTCAGCAAGTCTCTTTAATGGTTAATTTCGCCCTAGGCGCATCTTTAGTTGCTTTGTTTATGAGAGTGGGTGGTGGTATTTTTACTAAGAGCGCCGATGTGGGGGCTGACCTTGTTGGCAAGATTGAAAAAGGAATTCCAGAAGATGATCCTAGGAATCCGGCTGTTATAGCTGATCAGGTTGGAGACAATGTTGGCGATATCGCCGGCATGGGAGCAGATCTATTTGAATCATATGTTTCTACCATCATTGCCGCAATGGTTATCGGCTTTTTGTTTTTTCAAGCCAAGGGCCTGTTTTTGCCTTTGTTTTTGGCAAGCTTGGGCATAATTTCTTCTTTAACAGCCAGTTTTATGGTAAAGGTTAGCAAAAACGCTTCTGATGAGGCCTTTGCTTTCCAAACCGAAAGCGCTAGGAAGGCTATGGAAAGAGGAGTTATTACGGCTAATCTTTTAATGATCATTGGATCCTACTTTGTGATCAATTTCTTTTTTCAGGATTTAACTTTGTTTTGGGTTGTCCTTTTTGGTTTGCTTACCGGATGGATAATCGGCAAATCAACCGAATATTACACTTCAGAAGAAAAAGAACCTACTTTGTCTATTGCTAAGGCAGCTGAAAGCGGGACTTCCAACCTTATTATCCAGGGTTTAATCGTGGGAATGAAAAGCACTTTAATTCCTGTTTTAACTGTGAGCATTACTATTATTTTGGCTTATTATTTTGCCGGACTTTATGGTATTGCCATAGCTTCTATCGGGGTATTGGGAGTTTTGGGAATCAACCTCTCTACTGATTGTTATGGCCCGATTGCTGACAATGCGGCTGGTATTGCAGAGATGGGGGGTTTAGGTGAAAAAGTAAGGCAAAAAGTAGAGGCCCTAGACGCCGTAGGTAATAGTACGGCCGCTATTGGCAAGGGTTTTGCTATCGGCGCGGCCGCTTTGGCCGGATTGGCTTGGTTAGCTACTTATTCCCAAGAGATTGGGGTGAATATAATCAATCTTTTAGATTCTTCCCTTTTAGCCGCTCTTTTTATTGGAGCTATGCTCCCCTTTCTGTTTTCTGCTTTAACTATGAAAGGCGTAAGCAATGGCGCGCTCCGGGTAGTCGCAGAAGTAAGGCGGCAGTTTAAGGAGAATATTGGTTTAATGGAAGGCAGTGAGAAACCAGATTATCGGGCTTGCGTAGATTTGGCTACAAAAACCGCTTTAAAGGAAATGCTTTTGCCAGCTATTTTGGTTGTTTTGGCTCCTGTTCTGGTGGGTCTGTTTTTGGGCAAAGAAGCAGTGGCCGGCACTTTAGTCGGCGCTTTATCAGCAGGATTTTTATTGGCCCTTTTTATGGCTAATTCTGGAGCTGCATGGGATAATGCCAAGAAATATATAGAAGCTGGGAACTTGGGCGGCAAGGGCTCAGAAGCCCATAAAGCTGCAGTAGTCGGCGACACGGTGGGCGATCCTTTTAAAGATACTTCGGGTCCCTCTCTTAACATATTGATCAAATTAATTAGCGTGGTGGCTTTAATAGCGGTTGCCTTGTTTGCTTAATTTATGAAAGTTTCTTTAGAGCAAAAAAACAAAACAGAAAAAGAGCTTTTAATTTCTTTGCCTTGGTCGGAATTTGAAGTTTATCTGAAACAAGCCGAGGATGATTTAATAAAAGAAGTGCAAATAAAGGGTTTTAGAAAAGGCAAGGCGCCTAAAGAAAAGGCCTTAGAAAAAATTGGAGAACAAAAATTAATGTCTGAAGCGGCTGCTATGGCCTTGAAAGATATTTATCCAAAGGTGATTAAAGAAAAAGAGTTGGAACCGCTTGGTATGCCAGAGGTTGAGATACTCAAGCTGGCCAGAAACAATAATTTTGAATTTAAAGCTAAAATTGTTGTCTTACCTGAGTTTAGCTTGCCCAACTACAAAGAGATTGCTAAAAGCGTTTCCAGGAAGAAAATTGAGGTTTCCAAAGAAGAGTTGGATTCCTTGTATAAACAGTTCGTAGAATCTAAAAATAAGCTGAGCCCGGAGCAGCTAAAACAAATAAACTTTGATAAACCAGAGGAGTTAAAAAAGCTTTTGAAAAAGGATTTTCAAAAGCAAAAAGAAGTTATTGAGGCCCAGAGAGTTAGAAATGAGATTCTTAATAAAATTGTTGGAAAAACGGAGCTAGAGATTCCAGAAGTGCTTTTAGAGGCGGAATTTCAAAGAGGGTTAGAAGAATTGAAGGCGAATATTCAGCATTCTTTGAAAATGACTTTTGAGGATTATTTGAAAAAGGTTCAAAAAACAGAACAAGAGCTTGAACAGAACCTAAAAGAGAACATTAGTCAACGCATTAAAAGAATTCTTGTTTTAAAGCGGATTCAAGAACAAGAAGGGATCAAAGCCGAAGAGCAAGAAATCGAAAAACAGCTAAATATTTTTAAAGCTAATCTAAAGGAAGAAAAACCAGAAATAGACGACAAAAGCTTGAGAAGCTATTTTAGGGAAAGATTAGAGCAAGAGAAGACACTGCAGTTTTTAGAAAAATTAATTAGTCCTATTATAAAATAATCATTAGATCAAAAATATGACTCTTATCCCGACAATAATTGAAAAAAAAGGCCAAAGAGAGAGAGCTTATGATATCTACTCCCGCCTTTTAGAAGATAGGATTATTTTCTTGGCAGGGCCAGTTTCTGATAGCTTGGCCAATTCTATTATTGCCCAGATTTTATTTTTAGCGAGCAAAGATCCTAAAAAAGACATAAAGCTGTATATTAACAGTCCGGGCGGTTCAGTGACAGCTGGATTGGCAATATATGATACAATGCAACATGTCTCTTCTTCTATCACAACAGTTTGCGTGGGTATGGCCGCTTCTATGGGGGCAGTACTCTTGGCTGCCGGGGACAAAGGCAAGCGCTTTGCTTTGCCAAATAGCGAGATTTTGATTCACCAAGTAGCCGGAGGAGTCAGCGGTGAAGCGGCTGCCATTGAAATTACGGCTAAGCAGATTTTAAAGATAAGAGACAAACTTAATAAAATTTTAGCCAAACATACTGGGCAGGATTTAAAAAAGATTGAACTAGACACAGACAGAGATTTTTATCTGTCTGCTGATGAGGCCAAAGAGTACGGCCTCATTGATAAGGTGATAGAATCAACAAAAGGGGTGAAAAAATAGCCAAAACATTTACTTTTAAGGTTTTTTTTGTTAAGCTGTAGTTTAGAAGATTAATTAAACTTGGAATTCGGTTAAATTATTTATGATTTACTTGATTTCCAAAATAAAATATGTTTACCCAACTAACCCAGTTAATTTTGGGCTCTGTTGGGGTTGCGGTAGGTTCGATATTGGGTTACTTTGTCCGACAGTCAATTGCTAGAAAGCAGATTGGGACGATAGAGGAGAGAATCCAAAAGAAAATTAACCAAGCGAAAAGCGAAGCAGAGAGCATAATCAATACTGCTGAGAGCAAGGCCAGAAGGATGATTGATAAGGCCAGAAGAGAGGAAAGGGAACGTAGGGCAGAATTACTAAAAAGCGAAAAGTTTCTTTTAAAAAAGGAAAACAGGCTTCAACAGGAAAGCAATCAGTTAGAAAATCAGAAAAAAGAAGTTTTAAAAAAGGCAGACGAGATAAAGGAGCTAAAGGAAAAGCTTAGCCAACTTATTAAGCAAGAAATTGATAAGTTGGAAAAGGTTGCTTCTTTGGATAGAGAGCAAGCTAAAGAGATGCTTTTAGAGAGAGTAGAGAGAGACTGTCAAAAAGACATTTTAGAAAGAGTAATTAAATTAGAGCAGGAGGGGCAGGAAAAAATAGAAGAAAGAGCCAAGGACATGATTGCTACGGCCATTCAGAGATATGCTCTTTCTCAAGCCCAGGAAACAACTACAACAACCGTAACATTGCCCTCTGATAAAATAAAAGGAAGGATTATTGGAAAGGAAGGCCGTAATATAAAAGCCTTTGAAAAAGCCACAGGCGTGGAGGTTTTGGTTGATGAAACTCCAGAGGTAATTACTATCTCTAGCTTTAATCCTTTTCGTAGATATGTAGCCCAAAAGGCCATGGAGAAATTGATTGAAGATGGCCGAATTCAGCCTTCTAGAATTGAAGAAATTGTTCAAAGAACAGAAGAAGAAGTCATTCAAAGAGCTAAGAAAGCCGGGGAAACAGCGGTCTATGAAACAGGAGTTCTTGATTTGCCTCCTAAGTTAGTAGAGCTTTTAGGAAGATTGCGTTTTAGAACTAGTTTTGGACAGAATGTCTTGCTTCACTCAATAGAAGTTTCTCTTTTGAGCGGCATGCTGGCTGAAGAGATGGGGGCTGATGTCAAAGTGGCCAAAAAAGCAGGCCTTTTGCACGATATTGGCAAAGCCGTTGATCATCAGATTCAAGGCTCCCATGTGGAAATTGGGATAAAGATTCTTGAAAAATTTGGTATTTCTCAGGAAGTAATTGATGCGATGAAGTCCCATCACGAAGAGTATCCTTATTCTACGCTTGAATCTCATATCATTCAGGCTGCTGATCAGATTTCTGGAGCTAGGCCCGGAGCTAGAAAAGATACATTGGAAAATTATCTAAAGCGCTTGGAGGACTTAGAGAATATAGCTGTCTCTTTTGAGGGAGTTGAGAAAGCTTATGCCATTCAAGCAGGCAGAGAATTGAGAGTTTTTGTTAAGCCTGAAAGAATAGATGATTTGACTGCCCACAAACTAGCTAAAGATATTTCTCAGCGTATTCAAGAAGAGCTAAATTATCCAGGAGAAGTGAAAGTTATTGTCATTAGGGAGAAAAGAGTGATAGAATATGCTAAATAGGCATTATTGGTTTAAAGGTCGAGTAAAATAATCATTATTTAAAATTATGTCAAAACAAGACCTTGTTGAATTAATTGCTAAAAAAACAGGCCTCTCCAAATCGGCAGCCGGGGAAAGCCTAAATGTTATTTTAGATGAAATAGGGAAAGCTTTAGCTAAGGGCCAAGATGTAGTGCTTACGGGTTTTGGAAAATTTTCTGTAAGCAAAAGGAAGGCAAGAATGGGCAGAAACCCTCAAACTGGTAAGGAAATTAAGATTCCTGCAGCTAAAGTTCCTAAGTTTAAAGCCGGAAAAGCCCTAAAGGATATGGTGAGATAAAATCGGCCTTTCCTATACCCCAAAAGCCACCCTTAATTAGGGTGGCTTTTGGGTTGACATTTATGTGTGCTATACAGTAAGATTAATTTATTATGTTAGAAGATGAAGACATCCAAAAATTAGCGGCTGTTTTTGTTACAAAGGAAGATTTGAAAGAAGCAGTTGGTAATCTTTCTACCAAAGATGAATTTAATAATTTAGTAACTTCAATTGATTCTTATGCCAGAAAAGCAGATACTTATTTTCAGGAAATGGTGATGTTAAGTCACAAAGTTGAGAGGCACGATAGGTGGATCCAACAAATTGCTCAAAAGCTTAATTTAAAACTAGAGTAATTTTTGTGTAATCTTTGCGTCATACCCCAAAAGCCACCCTTAATTAGGGTGGCTTTTGGGGTATGAGCGGGTGAGCGGAATCGAACCGCCGTCGCCTCCTTGGAAGGGAGGAATAATAGCCGCTATACGACACCCGCTTTCGGGGCACCCGGACTCGAACCGGGAATCACGCGCACCCAAAGCGCGCATGTTAAGCCAATTACACTATGCCCCGTCCAATGCTATTATAATAGAGAATACAGTTTTTGTACAGTTCAAACTTTTGTATTTTTGTTTTTAAATAGTTATGTTAAAATGAAATAACAATTGTAAATTGTAGATTATGCTAACTTTTAATCCTTTTCATCGTTGCACTCAATACAGGATATCTCTTTGGCAGTGCCCTCAGTTTCTTTTTACTATTATGGGCATTTTTATAATTTTTTCCAGTATTGCTCTTTATTCGTTGGGACAGCGCTACATTTCAGACCCCAGGTTGGCCGCTTTGCTTGTGATTATGGTTTCTATGGTTCTCTTGATTATCTCTTTTATAATAAGCAATAGTTTTGAAAATCTAGCCCAAGCTAATCGTATGAAATCTGAATTTATTAACATAGTTTCCCATCAACTAAGGGCGCCCTTAACCAACCTAAGATGGGCTACCCAGTTTTTGCTTTCAGAGGATTTTCAAAAATCCGCCCGCAAAGAAAAGGAAGAATATTTTGATATAATTTCGGAAAACAGCAATAGGATGGAAGGATTAATAGACGACTTGCTTGTTATTTCCAGGCTAGAAGAGGGAAAGCTTAATACCAAAAAAAATCTTTTTTCTTTAGAAAGTTTAGTTAAAGAAGTTTTAAAAGAGTACGAGATTTTTTTAGAGGCTAATAATATAAAAGTTGAATTCTCGCTTTCTAGAAGATTACCAAAAGTTTTTGCCAGTTATCCTTTGGTTAAGATCGTTTTAGAAAATCTTATTAGCAATGCCATTAACTATAGCCAAGGAGCCAAAAAGATTATTATAGAGTTAAAACGCAAAAGAAATAATTTAATTTTTAGCATTCAGGATCAAGGCATTGGCATTCCCCCAGAGGACCAGAAATTGATTTTTACCAGGTTCTTTAGAGCCAAGAACGCCGTTCAAACCGAGGTGCACGGAACAGGATTAGGCCTTTTTATTGTGAAGCTTATTTTAGACCGTATGGCTGGAAAGATTTGGTTTAAATCAAAATTGGGCAAAGGTACTACTTTCTATTTTTCTTTACCTATAATTAAAACATAATTGTCGGTCAGTTGTTGGTGCTCTAATACCTTCAATGATTGGCGGTTATTTTAAAAATATGAAAAAAATATTACTTATTGAAGACGAAGCAGCGCTTCAAAAAACGCTTGGCAAAGCTCTTATGAATCTTGGTTATGATGTCAAGTCAGCTCTTGATGGAGAACTTGGCTTGCGTCTTGCTAAAGAAGAAAAACCGAATCTTGTTTTGCTGGATTTGATCCTTCCTAAAATGCACGGCCTAGATGTTTTAAAAAATATGAGAGACCAAGATGAGACAAAAGAGATACCAGTAGTAATTTTGACAAATTTGGAAAACATGGCAGAAGTAGAGAGGGCTATAGAGTTGGGGGCCACTACTTATCTTGTTAAGTCCAATTACAACCTTGAGGAAGTAGTAAATAAGATAAAAAAAGTGCTAGGTGACGAGTAAGGTTTATGCAAATTGACCCGAAAAAACTTAAGAAGTTTCTTTTAGACGCAGGTTTAGTGACTGCTCAGCAGTTTAGAGCGGCCGAAAAGAAAGCCAAAAAGACCAATAAAACAATAGAAGATATTTTGCTTTTGGAGAAGATTGTTTCTGAAGAAGACATGGCGCGCTTAAAGGCCTATATTTTTGGCATTCCTTTTATTGATTTGGCAAAAGTAATTGTGCCCCATAACGTTTTGGAGACTATTCCTGAACCTATTGCCCGCTCCCACAACATAGTAGCTTTTAGAAAAGATGAAAATACCCTGGAAGTAGCCATGATTGACCCAGAAGACCTGCAAACAATTGATTTTATTAAAAAGAAGGTTGGATTAAAAATTCTTCCCCGCTTAACAACTGAAGCAGGGATTAAAAATATTTTAGCTCAATATCGAAAAACCCTGAAAGCTGAATTTAAAGAGTTTGTCTCAGAAAAGGCCAAGGGTATAAGAACATTAGGCAGCAAGCCGAAAGTTGAAGAAAACTCCTCTCTTGAAAAGGTGGCCCAAAAAGTGCCAGTGATAAGAATTGTTGACACTTTGTTAAAACACGCAGTAATGGACCGAGCTTCTGATATTCATATTGAGCCAACAGAAAAAGATTTGATTGTTCGTTATCGGGTGGACGGCATCCTTCATGATGCTATGACCCTGCCTAAACAAGTGGCTTCAGGCATCATAGCCAGAATAAAAGTTTTATCTGATTTAAAATTAGATGAACATCGCTTACCCCAAGACGGGCGCTTTAGGTTTAAAAATGATCAAGACAAGTTTTCAGTGAGAGTTTCGGTTTTGCCGGTTTTGGAAGGAGAAAAGGTAGTAATGAGGCTTTTGGCGGAAGGAACTAATGCTCTTAGTTTAGAAGAGCTTGGGCTGAGAGGAGAAGATTTGGATAAAGTATATTCAGCGATAAAAAGGCCTACTGGAATGATTTTAGTAACTGGCCCTACGGGTTCTGGCAAAACAACTACTCTTTATTCTATTTTAGAGATACTCAATAGCCCAGAAGTTAATATCTCTACAATAGAAGATCCAGTAGAATATCGCATTGGAAGGATAAACCAAACCCAAGTCAATCCTAAAATTGGGCTTACCTTTTCTAATGGTTTGCGTTCACTTTTAAGGCAAGACCCTGATATTATTATGGTTGGCGAAATCAGAGATAACGAGACGGCCTCTTTGGCTATTAATGCCGCTTTGACAGGCCACTTAGTTTTATCTACGCTGCATACCAATAGTGCGGCTGGGGCTATCCCTCGTTTGATTGATATGAAAGTAGAACCTTTCTTAATTGCTTCTACTTTAAACTTAATAATTGCTCAACGTTTGGTCCGCAGATTATGCGATAAAATGGAAAAATATACTTTGAACAAAACTGAAATTGATAATTTAAAAGATTTTTGTTCATTATCAAAAGTTATCAAAGCGCTAACCGAAGAAAAGCTTTTAAAACCAAATCATCATTTAAAAGAAATAGATTTTTATCGTCCCCACAAAAGCAAGAGTTGTCCTGAAGGTTATAAAGGGCGGATAGGGATTTATGAAGTTTTACCCATTACTGAATCAATTAAAGAATTAATTAGTGAAGAGGTCTTTAGCTCTCAAATAGAACAAAGAGCTAGAAAAGATGGTATGCGCAGTATGGTAGAAGATGGCTTAGTTAAAGCAGCTCAAGGCATTACAACAATTTCTGAAGTTTTAAGGGTAACTCAAGAATAATGCCAAGTTATCAGTATATTGCCAAACGCCTTAATGGAGAAACTGTTAAGGGCACTAGGCAGGCTTCCAGCCTTAAAGAATTGGCTCATCTTTTAAAAACCGATGGCTGTTTTTTGGTTTCTGCTGATATTGAAGAAGAAAAACAGGGATTAGCTCGTTTTATTCCTAAACTTAAATATATTCCAATAAGCCAGAAACTTTTGGTGACCCAAAATCTTCAAGTATTGGTAGCAGCCGGGGTTTCTTTGCCCCATAGTATAGATGTTTTAGAAAAGCAGACCAAGAGCCGCTATTTTAAAAATGTTTTAAAAGAAGTAAGAGAATTAATTCTCAAGGGGAGCTCGTTGTCTGAGGCTTTGGCGGAGTTTCCAGAGGTTTTTTCGGATATTTATGTAAACTTGGTAAAGGTTGGAGAAAAAACAGGCAATTTAGAAGGAGTTTTAGGGATTTTAACTAAGCAATTAGACCGCAGTTATCAGCTTCGCTCCCGCACAAGGGGAGCAATGCTTTATCCAGCGGTTGTGATTTCAACGCTGATTTTAATAGGAACAGCAATGATGATAAAAGTGGTGCCTCAGTTAAGCCAAACCTTTGAGGAGCTTGAGGTTGAATTGCCTCCTTTGACAAAATTTGTAATTGCTTTTGGCGAGTTTTTTGCCAATCAGTGGTTATTGTTATTTTCTATTTTAATGCTTTCGGGCGTAATTTTTTATTTTGTTTTAAAAAGCGCCCCTGGCAAAAAGGTTTTTCATAAAGTAATACTTAAACTGCCTATCCTAGGGCCTTTGGTGAAGAAAATAAACGCGGCTTATACAGCTATGTCTTTAAGCGCTTTAGTCCAGGGCGGGGTGTCTATTGTTTCTGCTATTAACATTGCCTCTGATTCAGTAGGAAATTTTTATTATAAGCAGGCCTTAAAAGATATGGCTCTAAAAGTAGAGAAAGGGAAAAAATTATCTAAGTTAATTGGCGAATATAATGGCCTTTACTCCCCTCTTTTTGTGCAAATGCTTCAAGTAGGAGAAGAAACGGGTACTATGGGGAAGATGCTTTTAAAGCTTTCTGAATTTTACGAAGGACAGGTGAACAATACTACTAAGAATTTATCTTCTATTATAGAGCCAATTTTGCTTTTATTAGTCGGAGCGGCAGTGGGGCTTTTTGCGATTTCCGTGTTTCAGCCGATTTATTCCATAATGAGTTCAATGTAATCCGTATGTTAATGACGTACAAATCAAGGGGTTTTACTTTAGTTGAGACTATGGTGGTTATCGGAATTATGCTAGTCTTAGCTCTTTTAGTTCTTCCAATAATTGGTAATCTCCAGTCAGAGGTAGGTTTTGACAACAATGCTCAAGAGGTTATTAGTGTCTTGCGTTTAGCAAGAAGCAAGACTCTTTCTTCAGAAGGAGCGGCTCAATGGGGTGTTTATTTTGCTACATCTAGTTTGCCTCATCGCTATATTCTTTTTAGGGGAGAAAATTATGCTTCTCGAGATCCTTCTTTTGACAAAGCTTACACCCTTCCTAAAAAAGTGCGATTTGGAGATTTAGATTTTCAAGGAGGCAAAGAGATAGTTTTTAACAGATTGTCAGGCGCTACTGACCTGCCTGGCAGCCTTTCTGTTTTTTTAGTAGGAGATGCTTCTAAAAAAAGCGATATTTATATTGAGAAGTCTGGCCGTATATTTTTAGATGCTTCTGTCGTCTCAGACGCAGATCGGCTTAAGGATTCGCGCCACATACACCTTAATTATGCTCGGGATATTTCTACCAGTACTGAGAAAATATTGTTGACTTTTGATGGCTCTGTCCAAAAGGAGATTCCTATTGCAGACAACTTTGTTAATGGCCAATTTTTTTGGGAAGGAGAAGTCAATGTAGATGGTTCTATACAAAAATTAAAGATTCATACTCATCGATTGAATGCTTTTGATACCCAGTTTTGTATTCATCGCGACAGAAGATATAACGACAAGAGCTTAGAGATAGATATTAGCGGGGACACTGCTCCTTCGCCTAATTTAATAAGATATGAGGCCGATGGAGCCACGTCAGCCGGTAATTCAATTTATGTTAGTGAACCAATATGGCAATAAAAAATAAAACAAAAGGGATGACTCTAGTAGAGCTGCTAATAGTCTTAGCTATTATCGCAATTGGCCTTGCTTATATAATAGGCGCGTTTGCTTTTTATTTGGGCATTTTGAATACTAAAAAAAATGTTACCTATGCTAACGCATTGGCTCAGCAATCACTGGAAGGGGTACGAAGCGTTAGAGATAATACTGACTGGGAGACGGACGGCCTTGGAACTTTTTTAACGGGAATCCCTTATCATTTGGAGCAAGCTGGCAGTCCTTTACATTGGGTATTGGTTTCGGGCAGCCAAACAACCAATGGTTTTAAACAAGAAATTTTTTTTGATAACGTTTATCGTGATTCCAATGACAATATTGTTGCTTCCGGAGGAGTTATGGACCCTGACAGTAAAAAGGTTAGCGCTATTATCTCTTGGAACCAAAAGTCAAAAAATCAGCAAGTAGAAATCCAAACTATTTTAACTAATTGGTAAAATTGACTATGAACTCCAAGGCGTTCACTTTAGTAGAGGCTTTAATCGGAATTTTTATTCTTTCTCTTATCGTTGTTCTTCTAGGCAGTCTGACGGTTTGGCTATTGCGCTCCAATATTAGAATTCAAGTGGAAACAGAGGTCTTAGAAAACGTTCAAGCGGCTATACAGAGAATGACTTACGAGATAAGAGAAGCAGATAGTATCTATTCCCCTACTAGTGGTTCAAGTCAGCTTTCTTTAGAAACTAATACCTATCCACCCGAAGGAGAAACCTTTTCTTATGTAGATTTTTTCCTTTGCAACGGCCGGCTTTGTGAAAAACAAGAAGGAGAGTCGCCAGTCGCCTTAACTTCAGAGAAGGTAGAAGTTACTAACTTACAATTTAATTATTTTGGGACAAGTACTCCTTCGGTACAGGTTAAGCTCACTGCCAAATATCAAAATCCTTCTGGCAATCCAGAATATGATTATTCAATTGATCTTGAGTCGTTTGCGAATTTAAGATCGTATTAATTTATGAGAATTTTAAAGCACAAAAAAGAGCAAGGATTTGTAATTATGTTTTTGGCTATTGTAATTTTGATAGCAATGGTTTTTGTAGGAGCAAGCGTCAGCGCTTTAGTTTTGTTCCAGATTAAAATTTTAAGTGAGATTACTAACTCAACCCAAGCCTATTTTGCTGCTGAAGCAGGAGTTGAAGATATGGTTTTAAGAGTAATCTCTGGTATGAATACCTCCGTTACTAGTACTTTAGAGCTCGGAGGCGTAAGGGCTACTACTAGTTTGTCAAGTTCTGCTGGCGGAACTCGAACTGTTATTTCTAGAGGCCAAGCAAGAGAAAGCGCAAAGAAAGTAAGAGCAATTGTTGATATGAATACAACCGGCATTTCTTTTTTCTATGGAGCCCAGGCTGGAGACGGCGGCATAGACATGGAAGCTAATAGTAAAATTCATGGCAATGTTTTTAGCAATGGTACGATTCGGGCGCTCACAGGAACGGCTTACATAGATTATAATGCCATAGTAGCTAATCCGGGCAACAGAATAGAAAATATGACCATTGGCACCGCTGGGGAGGGAAACAAGGCAATGGCCTATACTTGTGTTGATTCTATCATTAACGGTGATCTTTATTATGTCTCAGGCGGGAGCAGTAATTGTATTGTGAACGGAGGTTCTACTAATGTTTTGTCCCAGGACATTGAGCCGGAAGATTTGCCAATATCAGACGAACAGGTAGCCAAATGGAAAGGGTTGGCTTTAAAAGGAGGAGTTGAACCAGGAGATTATATAATCGCAGGTAGAACTATTGAAGTTTTGGGACCAAAAAAGATTAATGGCAACTTGATTATTGAAAATAATG
The DNA here is from genome assembly GCA_964636195.1 of uncultured Candidatus Saccharibacteria bacterium. Lineage (GTDB taxonomy): Bacteria > Patescibacteriota > Minisyncoccia > Minisyncoccales > PEYH01 > CAZWQR01. The sequence goes on along the minus strand of CAZWQR010000010.1, from coordinate 4,139 downwards.
CGGCTTTAGTAATGTCAGGTACGCTTTGGGTGACAGGAGATTTAGAATTAAACAATGGTGTAACGATAAGTTTAGATAATAATTATGGTCCAACTAGCGGAGTTTTAATAGTAGATGGTGAGATATTTGTAGCCAATCGTTCAGAGTTTTATGGTTCGGGCCAAGAGGGCAGTTATTTAATGCTCTTAAGCACCAGCAACTCCGCTGATATAGATAATCCCGCTATCGATGTGCACAATACAGCGGGCGGAGATATTATTTTCTATGCTTCTAATGGTATGATTCGACTTCGCAACAGAGCGGATATTCGTGAAGCAGTTGGTTGGAAAATTTATTTGGATAACAATGTAGAGGTTAGTTATGAAGCTGGTTTAGCCAATTCTCTTTTTTCTAGTGGGCCAGCTGGCGGTTGGGAGCTGGCAGACTGGAGCGAGATAGAGTAAAATAGTTATAGGTTTTAAAAGATAATTATGTTGGATATTCTAAATCTTAATCCTGGAAGTTTTGGATTGGATATTTCTGATTTAAGTTTAAAATTGGTACGTCTCAAAAAGCGCAGGGAGGGGTTTTATGTTTCTGCAATTAACCAATTGCGCTTGCCAGCTGGTTTGCTTCATAAAGGAGAAGTCATTAAAACCGCTGTTTTGGGAGAGTATATCAAGAAGCTTATTGATAAAACAGAGGGTTTAGGCACCAGACAAGTTTCGGTTTGTTTGCCAGAGGAGAAATCTTTTCTTAGAGTTATTCAGATGCCTAAAATGAGTAGCAGGGAATTAAAAAGAGCGGTTCGTTATGAGGCAGAAAACTATATCCCCTTTAGTTTGGACAAAGTTTATCTTGATTCTCAGGTGATAACTGAAAAATCTGATGATCAAGCACATGTTTTAGTGGTTGCTATACCTCGAAAAATTGTTGATCCTTATGTTAAAGCCATAGAAATAGCAGGATTAATACCTTTATCTATGGAAATTGAATCTCAAGCGGCAGCTAGAGCCTTGACAAAAGGCAAAAAAAGCGATCAGCCAGTATACCTAATCGATTTAGGCGCTACGTGTACAGGATTTAGTGTTTTTTATGGCAATTACTTACGCTTTTCCTCTTTTATTCCTGTTTCTTCAGAAAATTTTACTTTAGCTGTTGCTAAGAAATTACGGAAGGACAGAGAAGAGGCAGAAGCGCTAAAAAAAATTCATGGCTTTCAAAACAAAGGCAAAATAGGAAAAGCTATTTACAAGGCACTTGAACCCAAAGTTAAGGAATTAGCAGAGGAGCTCAATAAGCATATAGATTATTACGAGAATCATTTTACAGATCAAAACTTTAAGAAGGCCAAAGGTATTCAAAGAGCTTTTTTCTACGGAGGCGGGGCAGAGCTAGCTGGTTTGCCCGAATATTTATCTAAAAAGTTACACATAAAGGTTGAAAAAGGAAATCCCCTGATTAACCTTGTTCCTAGCTCAAAAGAAGCTTTTGGAAAATCTAATAAAAAGATATCTGCCTTCACAGTGGCAATTGGTTTAGCGTTAAGAGAATTTAAGCATGATTAATTTACTTCCTCTAAAAGAGAAGACAAAAAGACAAAGAGAAAAAGATTTGAAGCTTATTTTAGTAATAGGCATTTTGTTGTTCAGTTTTTTGATAGTTTTTGTTTTATCTTTTTTGGCAATAAAATTTTATCTTAGCAATCAAATAGACTATTATGACAGTTTGATTAAAGCCCAGAGTCAAAAGCTAAATCAAACCAAAATAATTGAGCGCAAGGTGGCAGAAGTTAATAAAATTTTAAAAGAATTCAATGATTTTTATGAAAACCAGCTTGTAATGTCTGATTTTTTAGCAAGGATTAATAAGCTTCTCGTGCCCGGAGTGAAGCTGGATTCCTTTTTGTTTCAGGGCGAAGAAAATAAAGTTAGCATTTCTGGTACAGCAACTAGCCTTCAAAAGGCCGGTGAGTTTAGGGCTCGCTTAAGAGAAGAGCCAGATTTTAAGAATTTAGATTTTAATCTTCCAAATTGGCTTCAAAACGAGGAAATTAATTTTAGAGTAACCTTTAATTTTCACACAGAGAAATGAATCATAAGAATAAAGTAATTTTTTATATCTTTGGTTTGCTAGCCGTCCTTTTATTGCTGGTTTTGTTGTTTGTTGTCCCGCTTGTCAAGGATATCATAAGTTCTTCTAAGGAATTAGTTGGACAGAGAGAAAAATTAGCTTCTGTGAATCTTTTAGCCGAACGGTATAGAGGATTTGAGAGCCGCTATGCTTATTATGAAGATAAATTGGAAGATATGTCTGAGCTTTTGAAAAGCGAAGGGGCCCTAGATCCTGAAATTCCTATAGAGTTTATTAATTTTTTTAAGGACCAAGCCGAGAATTATCAAATTAGTTTAAATATCATCCCCGTTGAATCCAAAGAGAAAGACGATTTTTGGCAGATTTTAAAATTTAGAATTAAGGGGCAAGGACGATATGAGGCTTTTATGAGATTCTTGCAAAAACTTGAATACAGCAATTGGTTTGTTGAAGTATCTAGTTTGAATATAAAAAAGAGCAGCCAAGCCAGCATTGCAAGAGAGATTCCCCTAGAGGATCTCCAATTAGTTGATTTTGACTTATTAATTAAAGTATATGTCCAGAATAACGATTAACGAACAAAAGATAAAAAAAGGCCTAAGAATATTCTTTTGGTTTGTAGGGGTTAGGGCGTTTTCTAGTTTTATGATTTTAACCTTTATTACGCTTTTTGTTGCCGCTTTGTTTTCCTATTATTATGTTTATTTGCCATTGAACACAGAGCCTGTAGTTGAGGTCAGGCAATCTGACATTAATAGCGACCTTTATAAAGAGTTTGTTAAAAATTATACTCAGAGAAAAGAAAAATTCTATAACCCGGATTTTTTAAACTTTGAAGATCCGTTCTATAAAGATTAACTTGATATAAAGCTAATTTTAGGTTATAGTATATCTGTTTTGCCCCTGTAGTTAAACGGACATAACACGGGCCTTCTAAGCCTGGGTTGGAGGTTCGACTCCTCCTGGGGGCACTTGCCTTCCCAGCTTTTCTTTTAAGGGCAAATGGTGGCTATGGTGTAATGGCAGCACGGGAACCTGTGGAGTTCCTAGAGGCGGTTCGACCCCGCTTAGCCACCCATTAGACCAAAAACCCTTGCGTATGCGAGGGTTTTTGGCTGGTTCAGTCAAAATCCTTGACATTATTTAATCTATGGCGTAGGATGTCAATGTGTGGGTGCATAACCGCGACTGCGTGGCCGCTTTGGCGACTGCGTGGCCGCTTCCTTGCGCCCACCTTTTCTTTGCTAGAAAGTTTTTGTTATGTTTATTAAGAAGTAAAACTAAGAGAAAGGGCTTAATTCTTGAACCTTCCGCATATACTCCTTTTTCTCAAGCATTCTTAATATATTAGTTATAATAGTCTTTAGTCTCTGGCTCTTTTTTTTGGTATAATTATATTATTGACTGGTGTTAATTTGTTAGTTAAGATTAAAATATGGAGAAAAAACATTTACAATTTGCTAAACTTCCTGTTTCCGTGATTAAAGAAGATAAGCATTATATAGTTTTTAGCCCTGCCCTTGACTTGTCTACTTCGGCTGATGATTATGAACATGCCAAAAAACGTTTTGAGGAAATCGTTTGTATTTTTTTTGAGGAATTGATTAAAAGAGGCACATTAGAAAAAGTGTTATCGGATTTAGGTTGGAAAAAAATTGCCAAAAAATGGTCTCCCCCAGTTGTTATTTCTAATGATTTAGAAAAAATTTCTGTTCCTATTTGATTATGGTACGACTTACTCCCATTCATTGGAAACGATTTGAAAAAGTATTACTATATTTAGGATGTAAATTTGTAAGAGAGAAAGGAGACCATCGAGTATATTGGAGAGAAGGATTAGAGCGTCCGATAATTATTCCGAGAGAAAAAGAGCTGCCCAAGTTTATTATCAGAAATAATTTGCGTTTATTGAACATTAATATTGATAAATATCTCGAAATTCTAAAACGTATATAAATTTCGTCTATATTATTTATTTTAGTCATTTAAACCCTTTGCGCTTGCAAGGGTTTTTGGTTTTACCTTGTTTTTTTGACGCAAAAATGATAATCTTATTAAAATCGCCC
>CAZWQR010000009.1:2235-24924 GCA_964636195.1 uncultured Candidatus Saccharibacteria bacterium | reverse complement strand
TAGGAAGCATTTTAACCCTATCATCTGGATATCTGGGAACAACATGAAAATGAATATGATCAACTTCTTGCCCTGCCAAAAGACCATTTCTCTGAAAGATATTAATTGCCTCTGCGTTTAGTTTTTCTTTTAATAGTTTGGCTGTTTTTTGAACCTCAACTATCAGTTTTTGAAGTTCTGAATCAGGAATATCAAAAATATCCTGATAATGCTTTTTAGGAATTACTAAAGTATGGCCCCTGGTATAAGGATTAATATCAAGAAAGACAAAGACGTCCTCTGTCTCATATATCTTATGAGCCAAAATCTGGCCTTGGATTATTTTACAAAAAACACAATTTTCCATAAATTTTAGTTAATTTTCAATTTTCAATTATCAATTTCCAATCAACGAACAATTCTTCAATTTTCAATAAACTCTTTCGACCTCTGATTTCGTATTTCGTATCTCGTATTTCGTATTCTTGGGCTTGTGCTTACCCCGGGTAAGCACAACAAAATTTTCAATTATCAATCATCAAATTTCATAACGCAAAACAGATAAGCTAAGAATAGAAGTCAAAATTCAAAAGTGAAGAAAAAGTTTTCATATCGCGTACACCGCGTATATGCATAAGAAAATTCTTAGCCATAGATTTTTTACAGGCAATACGCTATACGAAATACGATACCCGAAATCCACAATTCTTGATTTCTGTTTCTTCTGATGCTATGGCTTAGGGCTTACAAATTACGCTTTGTTCGTTATTACTCCCCCGCCAAGGCACAAATCTTTTTTATAAAAAACAGCAATCTGGCCTGGAGTTACGGCTCGCTGGGGTTTTTGAAACAAAAGCTCTGCCCTATTTCCTTTTACAACCAACCTTGCTTTAGCCAAGGACTGGCGATAACGGACTTTGGCTTCTACTTCAAATTCTTTCCTTTTTTTAACTAAAAAATTTAAATCTTTTAGAACAACTTTTCTAACCAAAAGGAGCGGCGAATCTTTTTTATCAGTTACTATCAGCTGATTTTTCTTTTTGTTAAAACCAACTACCCAAAAAGGTCCGCCCGCCAATTCAATACCCTTTCTTTGGCCAATGGTATAAAAACAAAGGCCCTTGTGCTCCCCCAAGATTTCTCCTTTGGCATTTACAATCTCTCCGACGTCTCTGCCTAATTCTTTTTCTAAAAACTGATCAAATTTTTTATCATTGATAAAACACAAATCCTGGCTTGATTTTTCAGGAACTTCAATCTTTTGCTTTACAGCAATCTTTTTAACCTCAGAATAACTCAATTCTCCTAAAGGAAAAATCAATTTCTTTAAATGTTTTTTCTTTAAAAGAGCTAAAAAATAACTTTGATCTTTTTGTTTGTCTCTGGCTTTAAAAAGTTTTTTATCCTTAATTCTAGCATAATGGCCAGTGGCTACAAAAGGAATTTTTCTTTTTTGAGCTAGCTTATACAAAAGCTCAATCTTTACTTCCCTATTGCAAAACAGACAAGGGCTGGGCGTTTCGTTCTGTTTTAAGGTATTAAAAAAATAAGAAAAAACTTTTTTCTCAAAATCCTTTTGCGCTTCTAAAACTAAGTGCTTAAACCCAAATCTTTTACAAAGCTTTTGAGTGCTTTCAATTCTTTTTTTCTGCTCTTTTTCATCAAAGAAAAAAAACTTTAAAAAAACGCCCAAAACCTCAAAGCCCTGCTCTTTTAAAAGATACAGGGCCGTTGAAGAATCTAAGCCGCCAGACATTCCTAAAATAACTTTTTTAATCTCCTTTTTCATGAGCTTGTTCTTCTTTATTAATCCAATCCTTGTATTTTTCCTCTATCATCTTTCTCTGCTTTTCTAAAAGCTGATGTTTCTTTTTAAGTTCTTTAGGAATCTTTTTTTTATTCTTTTTTAAATAATCATAAATCGCTTCTTGCAAAGCATCAATCGCTAAAACAGAGCAATGAAGCTTAATCGGGGGCAGTTCCCCCAACTCATCAACAACCTCTCGTTTGGTCAACTTGAGAGCTTCGCTAATGCTCTTTTCTTTAGCTAACTCAGTAATGGCCTCGCTTGAAGCAATAGCTGCCACGCAACCAAAAGTTTCAAACTTAATATCTTTAATAGTCTCATTCTCAACTTTAAGATAAAGCCACATCAAATCACCGCAAAAAACATTGCCAACCCTTCCTACGCCGTCAGCTTTTTTAAGCTTGCCATAGTTTTTAGGGTCCCTGAAATTATCAATTACTTTTTTAGAATAAGGCATATTTAAAAAGGCGAAATTTTTCTTAATCTTTTAACATTGTTTTCAATTATAGAAATCGCTTCATCAACTTCCTCTTTGGTATTCATTCTATTTAAGCTAAATCTAATTGTACTGTTGGCCTCTTGAGGATACAAGCCTATTGCCAAAAGGGTTCTGCTTGGCTGAAGGTTGTGGGAAGAACAAGCTGAACCAGTAGATATATAAAGCCCGTCTAAGCTGAAAGACTCAAGCAGTGCTTCTCCTTCTAAACCAGGAAAAGTAACGCTTAAAATATGGGGCAAATCGCATTTTGAACTATTTATTTTAATGCCGTTTATTTCTTCGATTCCTTTTTTTAATCTATTCTTAAGCTGAGCAACATAATCCACGTCTTTTTTAGAATCAGCCAGCTCTACCGCTTTGGCAAATCCCACAATGCCGGGTACATTGAGGGTGCCAGCTCTCATTCCTTTTTCATGCCCTCCTCCGCTCTGCCAAGGCCCGATCCTTGTTCCTTTTCTTATATACAAAGCCCCTACTCCCTTAGGTCCGTTAATCTTGTGCGCATTTAAAGTTAAAAGATCAAAGTTCTGCTTTTGGCTGTCAATATTCTCCCTAGTAAAACTTTGGCAAGCATCGGAATGAAAGATAACATTCTTACAAACTCGGCCCAGCCCTTCTAAATCCTGAATAACACCCAGTTCATTGTGGCCGTGAATGATACTGACCAAAATTGTATCTGGCCTTAGGGCCTTTTTCACATCCTCTGGATTAATAAAACCATGATTGTCCGGCTTAAGATAAGTTATTTCAAAACCCTGTTTCTCCAACCATTTACAAGAGTTATAAACGCAGCTATGTTCAATTTGAGAGGTAACGATGTGCTTGCCCTTGTCTTGGTTCGCAAAAGCTGCTGCCTTAATAGCAAAATTATTTGATTCCGTGCCGCCAGAGGTGAAAATAATTTCTTCGGGCTCTGCCTTAATTTTATCAGCAAGGATCTTCCTGGATTTTTCTACTGCTTCTGTGGCCCGCACTCCCTTTTTGTGAATAGAAGCGCTATTGCCAAAGTCGTCCTTTAAAAAAGGCATCATCGCCTCAAGTGCCTGAGGATCTAATTTGGTAGTAGCGGCGTTGTCAAAATATATTTCCATAAAAATACACAGACCCTGCTTTGCTGTTTTCCGGGTTTTTCTCCATAATGGTTGTCCTCACGTATGTCCGAACAAGGCATACAAATAATTGGATTCCCAATAAGGATTGATAGTGCCGGAAAATTCCAGTTCTAAAGCAGGGTCCATTATTTATTCTCTAATAAAAAACCATATCAGTCAAGCCCTATATTAAATCATCCAACATCCAAAACATCCTTCTTTGCCCTTCGCCCTCTCTCTTGTAGTCTATTTACCTCTCGGTTTCTTACGTCGCTCGCTTCGCTCGCTCCTATTTTCCTCCACAGGGAGATACCCAATCTCCCCGGGACCCCACTTTGAATTTTTGGTTTGCTAAAGAATAAAGCAAAGCCAATTTACATTACGTCCTCCTCTGCCCTTTTGTAGTCCAATATTTCTTCGGGCGCAAACCAAAAATTAATTTCGTGCTCGGCTTCTTCTGGAGTCTCTGAAGCATGAACAAGGTTGCGAACCGAACGCTTTTCTCTATTCGCCACCGTAGCAGCGTCAACGGAGAAATCCCCCCTAATGGTTCCCATCTCGGCATCCGCTGGCATTGTGGGACCAACTAATTTTCTTATCATATTAATAGCATGAGGCCCTTTTATAACCATCTTTACCATAGGTCCAGAGCTTAAATAGTCAATCAGCCAGCCCCTGACCAAATTGCCAACTTCTAAGGGTTTTTCCACCCCCAGCTCTTTTTTAGTGTCAAAACCGTATTCTTGATAATTCTTTATAGTTTTCTCACCTAAGCGGGTTATCCATTTCTCATCTTTTGGATAATGATTGTCTATTTGCTCTTTTGCAGCCCAAAACATTTCCAAAGCAATGATTTTCAACCCTCTTTTCTCTATCCTAGAAATAATCTCTCCTACCAAGCCCCTTTTCACGGCGTCTGGTTTAGCAATAAGAAGGGTCCGTTCTTCTTTTGGATTAAACATATATCTTTTTCAAAATTACTTGTTTGTAAAACGTTTATACCATATTCAGCTAAATTTGCCAATGTTTGTTTCGCCGGAAATCCATACCTATTTTCGGCCGAAGCGCAAATTATGCCAATTGAGGGCTGAACTGCCTCCAAAAAATCAAGCGAAGTGCCTGTTTTGCTTCCATGGTGAGAAACTTTCAAAACTTGAGCTTTTAAATCATAGCCTTTTTTAATTAGTAATTGTTCAACACTTTTTTCAGCATCACCAGTAAAAAGAACTCTATTCCCCGAGCTTTTGAGCATCAAAACCACCGAAGAATTGTTCTTATTAGTTACTTCTCTTCCTTCTAAGCTCTCAAAGGGATATAAAACCTCAAAATACTGCTCGTCAGAAATTTTTACTTTTAAGCCCTGCTCTGCAATCCAAATCTTTGCCCCCTCTTTTTCAATAGCCTCCTTAAAGTCTTGAGAAAGCTCTGTTGTCGGTTTAATTCCATTCCATAAAACATTGGCTACTTTATATCTTTTTAAAACTTCTAAAAAACCAAAAAGATGATCTTTATCAGGGTGAGATAAAATTATTAGTTCAATTTTTCGGTCAAAAAACGGCATTCTTTGTTCTAGTTTGTCCACTACCTTATTATTGGGTCCGCCATCAATTAAAATCTGCTGGTTAAAAGGCGCCTGAATAAAAATAGAGTCGCCCATTCCCACATCCAAAAAACACACTTTTAGATTATTGTCCTTGCTTAGCTCCCAAACGATTGACCAAGAGAAAATATTTAAAACAAGAAGAATAATCAAAATTGTCTTTTTTCTTATCATTAAATTATTTTAACTAAAATTCTCTTAAGCAAGACCCTTAATTTGACTTAAATTTAAGAATCTTTTCAAGCAAAAGACCATTGAAAATAGAGAATAAAATCATATAAAAAGTAAGGACAAGAACAAATTTTATTCCAAAATAGTAAACCATTATTGGCAACAGCGGCAATTTTATGGCCCGATTGTAGAGAAAGGCAACTATAAAAGCATTTCTCATTCCTTTTTCTTTGAAATCTTGAAGCAAGGGATACCAGGCATATATTGGCCCATTTGAGAGGATGCCAGCAATAATAGATATCAGCCATCCCTTACCTCCCGCATTTTTGCCCAATGATCTCGCCATCTTTTTAGGATGAAAAAATATGGTAAATAAAAACATAAAAAGAAAAACCAAAAACAAAACTGGAATAATTTTTTCTAACAATCCCAAAAAGACAAAAAATGCTTTTACGGCTAAGCTAAAATTAAACAAAAATAGAGTTATGTATAGAAAAACAGCTATAATTAAAAAAGTCCATTTTCCTTGAATTTTTTGAAAAATATCTTTTTTCATAAAATTGAAAGCGTGAATGTTGCTAAACAAGCAATAATTATAGCGCTTACAAAGCTTAATATATTTCTGTAAAGAGCAAATCTTTTTCCAAAAACCAATGATTCTGCTGGCAACTGGACTACTCCAACCGTCACCCAAGCTAAAATAAAAGAAATTATTGCTATAAGGCTCACTCCCTGTTTCAATAATTCTCCTCCGATAATATAGCTTGCTACTGGCTGCCCAGCCACAACCCCTCCAAGGATTGCTCCAATTATAGGATCAATGATTTTGTTACCAATAAAAATTTTCTGATAGAAGTTTTCTGGAAAAACGGTTATAAAAATAGAGGTCAGCATAGCAACCCCAAAAACCATTGGCAGCATACGAGAAAAACTCTGAAAAGATTTTATAAAGGATGGTTTTATTCTTTCAAAAATCATTTTTACTTAGAGCACTTAAATCAATGCCCCTGAATAATTTTTATTGCCTTTCCTTCAACCAAAGCAGTACTTATTTTTTTATAAGCAGAAGCAAGAATTCTTTGAAAAGTGCTTTGAGAAGTATTCATTATTTTGGCACATTCTGTTTGGTTCAAATCCTTTATATTTTTCAACCTCAACGCTTCCGCCTCTTCTATGTTCAACTCAACAACTCCCAACATTCTCATGGGAACGCCTACGGGCTTATAATATGTAACTCCCGGATTAAATCTTATTCTTCTTCTGCCTCTTGGTCTTGGCATAATTTTAAATTTATATTATAATAATTCAAAGACCCTTCCCCCGTCCGCTAAAAGCGGACGGGATCACTGGGGTCTTTTTTATTTCTTGGCCCTAATCTCAGCCAAACGGTTTTTAATAGCTTTTAATTCTTCTTCTAAATCTTTGCTTTCATCAATTAACGCTTGCTCTTCGTTTCTTACAGTAAGTGGAGCTTGGTATGCTCCGTATCCATTAAAAGAATTACGGCCAAATCTTCGGCCAAATCCATAACCTCGACCGTAGCCAAAACCTCGACCTTGAGCTAATCTAGCGCCATTGCCAGCGCAACGACCTAATCCTCTTCCAGTCATTGGGCCAGCGCCCTGTGGGCCAGTTCCATCTAAATATGGCATAATTTTGTAATAATTAACAATTTGTAATTTATCTATTCGACCTTTCTATTATGAGTATATACCCATAATGATTTATTGTCAAGTAATCAAAATAAAAAAACCGAAAAGTTAAACTTTTCGGTTTTTTAATACTAACTAACAAGCAGTCCAACCGCCATCAACCATAATCAAACTACCAGTCATATAAGAAGATTCTTCAGAAGCCAAAAATACCACTGCATTAGAAATTTCTTCTGGCTTGCCCATTCTTTTTAAAGGAATTCTAGCCAAGGTTTCTTCAAGCGTTTTAGGGTCCTCTTTAAAAACATTAGTCATAGGCGTATCAATTACTCCCGGAGCAATACAATTAACCGTAATATTATAGGGAGCAAGCTCTAAAGCCATGGCCTCAGACATTGCCGCAATACCGCCTTTAGAAGCGCAATAGTGAGCCAAGTCCCGAAAGCCAACTCCAACTTGGCCAGCGGCAATAGAAGCAATGTTTATAATCCGACCCCATTTATTTTTCATCATTTCTTTAGCTGCTGCTTGAGCCGCCCAGAAATATCCCCTTAAATTTATATTAATCGTCTTTTCCCAATCATTGTCAGTAAGCTCAAGAAAGGGCTTAAATTCGGCAATACCGGCATTATTAACCAAAATATCAAGTTTGCCAAATTCAGCCACTGTCTTTTCAATCATCTCTTCAATTTCTTTTTTATTAGTAACATCACACTTAAATGCCATCGCCTCTCCGCCCTGTTTTTTAATTTCTTCTACAATCTGCTGGCATTCTTCAATATTGATATCGCTTACTGTTACTTTAGCGCCTGCTTTAGCTAAAGCCAAAGAATGAGTCCTACCCATTCCCCTTCTGGCTCCAGTAACAATAGCTACTTTATCTTTTAAACTAATCATAATATCAATTATTATTACTATTCGACCTTTTAGTTTCTCTCTTGATTATTAACCAATGGTAAAAATAAACCGGGAAACCCACAATAATCATAGCCAGATAGTTGGCTAACTGCCTCTGGCGGTCAGATCTAATTTGTTTTTCGTTATCAATCTCCCCTTGCGCCCTATAATCAGCCAGCCATTGAGAAAGCGTTTCTTTATCTTGCTCGCTTAAATCGCAATTCTCTTCACAGTTTTCTAAATCAGCAACCAAATCAGCGCCCTCTTTACCAACAGGCAGAGGTACTGCTTTTTCATAATAAAAATTGCCCGCTTCGGGAAAAACCCAAGTGGTTAAAGCTAATCTTATTAAACCAATAAAGCCAAAAATGAGGACAAAAAGCCCCACTAGAGCGAATAGATACAAATAAATTGTTCTTATGATACTTTTAGCTGGCATAATATTATATCAATTATTATCTTTATTATAGCACTGAAAAGCTCAAGATAAAAACTTGGCAGTCCAGGTTTTGGCTTTTTTAAGTTTAGCGGGCTCGCCTTGAAAGATAATTTCACCGCCCTTGTCTCCGCCTTCAGGTCCTAACTCTATAATCCAGTCCGCCTCTTCTAAAACATCGGGATTGTGCTCAATGACCAAAATGGTATTGCCTTTTTTATTCAAACGCCTTAAAACCTCCAAAAGTTTCTTAATGTCCTCAAAATGAAGACCTACCGTCGGCTCATCTAAAACATAAAGAGTATTGCCAGTATCTCTTCTCGTTAATTCATTAGCCAGCTTAATTCGCTGGGCCTCGCCCCCAGAAAGCGTGGTGGAGCTTTGCCCCAGTTTTATATAATCCAATCCTATGTCTTCTAAAATTTGAAGTTTATCTTTTATAATCGGAATATCTTTAAAAAAAACTTTAGCTTCTTTTACGCTCATATCTAAAACTTGAGCAATATTTTTGCCCTTATACTCAATTTTTAAGACTTCGGGCGTATAACGACTCCCATTACAAACTTCACACTCCACATAAACATCAGGCAAAAAATACATCTCCACTTTCTTATACCCTTCGCCCTGGCAAGCCGGACAACGGCCTAATTTAGTATTAAAGCTAAAATAAGAGGAATTATAACCTCTCAAACGAGCTTGGTAGCTTTTGGCAAAAATTTGCCTGATCGGCGAAAAAACTCCAGTATAAGTGGCGGGATTAGAGCGGGGCGTTCGTCCAATAGGACTTTGGTCAATTAAAATAATTTTGTTTAAATTCTCTATCCCTTTAATTTTTTTATATTTGCCTGGACTAATTCTTTTCCTGCGATGAATCTCTTTCAAAAGCGCCTTAGATAAAGTTTCAATCACCAAAGTGCTTTTACCCGAACCAGAGACTCCGGCTACGCAAACAAACTTTGTTAAAGGCACTTTTAAGTCCACTTTCTTCAAATTAAAGGCCTCTGCTTTTTGAAGCTCTAACCAATGAGTATTTTTATCAATTTGCCTCCTTTTATGAGCGGTTTTAACCTCTAAGTCGCCGCTTAAATATCTGCCAGTTAAAGTATTAGCTTTTAAAAGCTTTGGATATGGACCTTCAAAAACAACTTTTCCCCCTTGGTCCCCAGCCCTAGGCCCAATTTCTATCAACCAATCAGCTTGCTCTAAAACTCTTTGGTCGTGCTCTACAATAATAACCGTATTCTGTTTTTCTTTTAACTTTCTTAAAGCGCCCATCAATTTATAGATGTCTCTTTGGTGTAGTCCAATTGTGGGCTCGTCTAAAACATAAATAACGCCCGAAAGCCCAGAACCTAACTGGCAAGCAAGGCGGATTCTTTGATTTTCTCCAACTGATAAAGTAGAGGCCTCTCTAGCTAAAGTTATGTAGCCAAGCCCGACATCGGTTAAAAAATTTAAGCGCCTGGTAATCTCTTTTATCAGGGGTTTGGCAATTGTTTTTTGTTGCTTATTAAGCTTGTCTCCTAATTGATTAAAGAAAAGAAGCGCTTCTTCTGCTGGCAGAGAACAAACATCAAAAATATTCTTTCCTTTAATTTTTACAGCCAAGGACTCTTTCCTTAACCTCCCTCCGTGGCACTCAAGGCATTCTATTTCTGTCATATAGCGAGACAGCTCTTTTCTAATATAAGTTGAGTCGGTTTCATGATAAAGCTTTTCCATTCTAGGAATTACGCCCCGATAATCTTCATCTCCATAAAGGACAATTTTCTGTATTTTCTCAGGCAACTCTCCAAAGGGCTTTTGAAGAGAAAAACCATATTTTTGCGCTAATTCTTCCAATAAATACTTTTGATGAGGCACGCCCAAACCGCGTAAAGAAAAGCGGCTTAAAGAAAACCAAGGCAAAATTGCTCCTTCGGCCAAAGTCAAATCAGGGTTTAAAATTAAATCTTCTCTGACTTTTAGATGCTTTCCCAAACCTTGGCAATTTGGACAGGCCCCATAAGGACTGTTAAAAGAAAATATTCTGGGAGTAATGTTGGGAATGGAAATCCCGCACTTTTCACAGCTTAAAAGCTCGGAAAAAACCTCTTCCCTTACCTGCCCCTTGTCTTTGAAAACAACACTAATCCTGCCCCTGCCAATTTCCAAGCCCTTTTTGACAGAATCTAAAATTCTTTCTTCTTCTTCTTTTAAATACTTTTCCACCTTCCTTTTGCGTTTTTTCAAAGCTCTCTTTTCCTTTTTGCTAGCTGGGTTAAAACTCTTGTCCAAATCCTTAAAAGAAAAGCGGTCTATCAAAACCGCTATTTCGTGGCTTTTGTTTCTGTCTAATTCTTTTTCCCTTGCCTCTTGGGAGGAATATAAAATATCGTCAATCCTAACCTGAGGCCAGCCTTCTCTGTTAATCTCCTCTAATACTCCCTTATGTTCTCCTTTTTTGCCGCTAACCACGGTAGCAAAAATAGAAACCCATCCATTAAAAGCTAACTGATACAATTGCGCGGCTATTTGATGGGGCGTCTGCGAGCTAACTACCCTGCCGCAATTAGGACAATGAGGTTTTCCAATATAGGTAAAGAGAAGGCGCAGATAATCATATATTTCCGTGATTGTGCCAACAATAGAGCGCGGATTAGTGGAAATACTTTTTTGATTGACCGCTACTGTGGGAGAAAGCCCTTCAATTGATTCAACGTCGGGTTTTTTTAACCCTCCTAAAAATTGACGGGCATAAGAAGACAAACTCTCTAAATATCTTCGCTGGCCTTCGGCATAAATAGTATCAAAAGCCAAAGACGACTTGCCAGAGCCAGAAATACCGCAAATCACCACCAATTTATTCTTGGGAATTTTCAAGTCAATATTTTTAAGGTTGTGAACCTTAACCTTTTTTAACTCAATAAAGCTCTCATTCATGAACTATTATTATACGCTAAAATTCAATAATTGAAAAGGACGTGAAATGGTGGTAATGTAAATTCAAAAGTCAAAATTCAAAATCTAAAAGGAAATCCGTATTTTGTATTCGCTATTCCCTATTGCGCATAAAACAAAACATAAGATAACAATTGCTTTATTCGATATACGCTATACGCAATACGCGATACAAAATAGAATTGATAGTTGAAAATTCATCAATCAAAATGAAAAGTAACTCTGTTGCAGAACAAATCGCTGTTCTTCCCTCGTCGCCAGGGGTCTATCTTTTCAAAGACAAAAAAGAAAACATCCTCTATATTGGCAAGGCAAACAACCTCAAAAGAAGAGTAAAATCCCATTTTCATAAAAGCAAAACTTGGTTTTGGAATTTTGCGCCTGAAATATCAGACATTGATTTTTTTACTACAAAATCAGAGAAAGAAGCCCTGCTATTAGAAGCGGAACTAATAAAAAAAATAAAGCCTAAATACAATATTCAATGGCGAGACGATAAAAGCTATCTAAAAGCAGCAATTAGCAAAGAACCCTTTCCTAGAGTATACCTAAGCCACCAAAAAGAAGATGCTTTTTACTTTGGGCCCTATGTCAAGGGAAATGAATTAAGGAATTTTTTAAGGGAAATTAGAAAAATCCTACCCTATCGCACCTGTAAAATTCTACCTAAAAAACCTTGCCTCTATTACCAGCTTGATTTGTGCACTGCTCCCTGCGTTAATAAAAAAAACTATAAAGCTTTAATAAAAACCCTAAAAGTACTTTTAGAAATCTATGAAGGAAAAAACAAAAGAATTGAGGGCTATGATGTTTCAAACATCTCGGGCAGTCTAGCTACTGGATCTATGGTTGTTTTTGAAAATCAAAAAGCAAAAAAAACTGACTACCGAAAATTTAAAATAAAGAAAGTAAAGGGACAAAATGATGTAAAATGTTTAAGAGAAATTATTCTAAGGCGTTTCAAGCATAAAGAATGGAAAACTCCTGACCTTATTCTCCTTGACGGCGGCAAGGGACAGCTAAAAGCAGCAAAAAATTTAAAAATACCAGTAATCGCTTTAGCAAAATTAAAGCGGTCTTCAGGGAAGCTTTACTCCCCGTTTTCTAAAAATCCAGTTTACATTGACAAGCTGCCAGAAGAAATGAAAAATCTTTTTCTCAAAGTCAGAGACGAAGCGCACCGTTTTGCCATCAGCTATCACAAACAAAGAAGAAAGAAAAACTATGGACTTTAAATGCCAATCAAATTACCAGCCTAGAGGAGACCAGCCCAAGGCAATAGACAAACTTTGCAAAGGAATAAGGTCTGGTTTTAAATTCCAAACTCTTTTAGGCGTCACCGGTTCCGGCAAAACCTACACTATGTCTAAAACGATTGAAAGAATAAATAAACCCACCTTAGTAATCTCTCCTAATAAAACTTTAGCGGCCCAGCTTTATGAAGAATTCTCCAGTTTTTTCCCTGAAAATAAAGTTTGCTATTTTGTCTCTTACTATGACTACTACCAACCCGAGGCCTATATCCCCCAGACAGATACCTATATTGAAAAAGACGCCAAAATTAATGAAGAGATAGACAAGCTAAGGCACGAAGCCACCCAGGCCCTTTTAACTAGAAAAGATGTTTTAATCATTGCTTCGGTTTCTGCCATTTATAACCTAGGTTCGCCAAAAACTTATCAAAAGCTATCATTGCAATTAAGCAAAAACCAAGAAATTTCCAGGCAGGAATTAATGGCTCGCCTCTTAGATCTTCAGTTTGAAAGAAATGATTATGAACTCTGGCGCGGCCGTTTTAGAACAAGAGCCCAATTCATTGACCTTTGGCCTTCGGGAGAAGATAAAATTATAAGAATTCTCTTAGAAAAAAACAAAATTAAAAGTTTAAAACAAAGTAAAGCGCCTTTTGGCAGTTTTGAGGAAATAAAGGAAATAGAAATCTGGCCAGCTAAATTCTGGCTTACAGATAAACAAAAACTAAACATTGCCCTTTCTAATATTAGGCTAGAGCTTCAAAATCAATATCAAAAACTAAAAAGCAAAGGCAAGCTGATGGAAGCAGAGCGCCTGAAAAGAAGAACGGAATATGATCTTTCTATGATTCAGGAAACCGGTTGGTGCGCGGGAATTGAAAACTATTCAAGCCACTTAGAATTTAGAAAAACTGGCTCACCGCCTTATACGCTTTTAGACTACTTTCCCAAAGATTATCTTCTCTTCATAGATGAATCACATATTGCTGTTCCCCAAATTAAAGGAATGTATTACGGAGACAAGTCTAGAAAAGAGACCTTGGTTAAATATGGTTTCCGCCTGCCCTCTGCTCTGGATAACAGACCCTTAAAATTTAATGAATTCCTAAAAAGAATAAACCAAACTATTTTTGTTTCTGCCACGCCTCAGAATTATGAAAAACAAAAATCAGAACAAATTGTAGAACAGATTATAAGACCCACTTATCTTTTAGATCCAATAACTGAAGTCAGAAAAACAAAAAATCAGGTAGCTGACTTATTAAAAGAAATTAAAAAAAGAAAAGAAAAGGATCAAAGAGTCTTGGTTCTAACATTGACCAAACGCCTGGCTGAAGCGTTGGCTAAACACCTTAAAGAAAAAGGGATAAAAGCAACCTATCTACATTCAGACACGAAAACTCTTTTAAGGCCAAGAGTGCTAGCTAACTTACGGAAGGGAGTATACGAAGTTATCGTAGGAATTAATCTCTTAAGGGAGGGCTTGGATCTGCCAGAAGTATCTTTGATTGTTATCCTAGATGCTGACAAAGAGGGCTTTTTAAGAGACGCCACCTCTCTTATCCAAATAATGGGCAGAGCTTCCAGGCATAAAGAAGGAAAAATCATAATGTATGGAGACAAAATTACCTCTTCTATGAAAAAAGCAATCGAAAAAACTGAAAGAAGAAGAAAAATCCAAAAACAATTCAATCAAAAATACCATCTCAAACCTAGCCCCATTAAAAAAGCAATAAAAGAAACTCTTTCTTCGCTTCAAAAAGCAGAGCAAAGAGGCAAGCCAAGAGACGAATTTGTAAGAGAATACCTGAAAAAATTAAAAAACCAGCTTGACCTGGCTAAAAGAAACCTCCAATACGAGAAAATGGCTGAAATTAAAAAAGAAATTAAAAAATTTGAAAAAGCTGACTAACTCTCTAACTGGATGTTGGGTTTTGCAGCAAGTTTATGAATCCATTTATCGCGGCGCTGTATCTGTAAGCTGCTCGCTGAATAGCCTATTTTTAAATTATCTACGGTTTAACCAACTTGTCTGCTAAACTTACAAGGGCTTGGGTAATCTCTGAAACTCCATTAATATCATCGCTCATTGCTTTAATGTCTTCTTTATTGGCACAAACCTCTGCTATTTTTTATATCCTCGTCTGTAAGCGTAATAAATTAGTAAACTTATTTTTATTATCTAACAAAAATAATATATCAAGCAAAAGAAAGAAGCTCCGGATTAAAAAGTATTATCAATCCCAAGACAATTAAAACAATGCCTGAAACCAACTTTACTGCTTTTAAATATTTTTGCGAAACAGCGGTTATTCTGAAAGTAAAAACTGCCAAAAGAAAAATCAAGAAATCGTCCAACATATAGAAAAGAACGTAAATGAAAATGTAAAAATAATAGGAAAAATGAGATAAGCCCAAATTGCTTAAAATCTTAGTAAAAGCCATAGGAAAGCCAAAAGAACAAATAAGTTCAATAGAGTTAACGCCAGCGGCCACTAAAGCCACACCCAAAAGCATAATCGGCAAAGAAACATCGGCTTTAATCAAACCTTTTAATTTATTAAAATAAGCTCTCTGCTTCTTGGCAAAAATACTCTCCTTTTTAGGGTCAATCTCACAAAGTTTGCAAACTATACCCTTAAAATAATCTTTCAGCATAAAAAAGGCAAAAACCAAAACCACTATGCCAACAATGCTGGTAATTATTTTCAAATTCTTAGAAACCAAAAAAACATTTAACCAGGCAGCAGTAAACAAATAATAAACCAAGCCCGAAACGAAAATAAAAGTACCTCCGATTATAATGAGATTTTTTCTAGCGCCGGTAGCCAGAAGCATTGTCAAAAGAAAAGCCAAAGCTACCATAGCACAGGCGTTAAAACCATCTAGGGTACCCAAGACAATTGCCAAAAGCAAAGGCGAGGCTTTGCCAAGCGAAATCTCAAAACCTAAAAAGTTGAAAGAATCTCTTCCCGATATAACGGTACTAGTGCCAGTACTTGTAGTGTTGGTACTATTAGAGGAGCTGGTAGCGTTAGAGGTAGTAGTAGCGCAGATTTCAGCCCGTATTTCATTAATGTAACCCTCTATCTTCTTACCGGTTGTTTCGTCGGTGTCATAACCCAAAAAATATCTGTCTTTAATAAAACTAATCGGAACAGCTCCGTACACCCTATAGCCATTTATTTCTTCTGGCACATCATATTGCCGATAAAACTCCTGAAGCAACTTCCAATTCGCTGATTCAGAAATTAAATATTCCTTTAGTATTAAATCACAATATTTATCTTGCAGCTCCTCTAAAAATTGTTTCTCTGCCTTGCAGTGAGGGCAGGTGCTGGAATAAAAAAGCTTTATCTCTATATTATTTTTCTCCTGAGCTTCAGCAAAAAGAGGCAAAAACAAAAAACAGATTAAGACAACAAAAATACTTTTTTTAAAAAGCGAAGACATAAAATTATTATTTTTCCCGATATTTATTTATTAGCTCTACTATTTTCTTCTTTTCAATTTCTCCGCACAATCTTAAGAACTCATTCCCTTCTTTGTCTAAAAATATAAAGCAAGGCAATTCCTTAGAAATGTCATATTTTTTAACAATCCCCTTGTCGTTGTCATAATCATAAAACTCTGTTTGCAGCCAAGGATTTTCTTTTTCAATTTCAGCAAATCTTGGTTTCATTACATAACAACCTTGGCACCAATCAGCTCCTATTTTGAGTATCTTCATAATCGTCTTTTATTTCTTTAATAGCCCCGAAAGGACAAACGCTCTCTCCCCCTGCTTTCTCAATCTTTTTATGGTCAACAATTTCGGCTTTCATATCTTCGCCTAATTTAGTGCCCCCGTCGGTTACCTGAACACAGGTGCCGCAGCCCACACAGATATTTTTATCTATTTTATACTTCATAAATATTTATTTTAACAAAATTTGAATAATAAAAAAGAGGATGTAGACAAAAAGCAAAACTTGAGATTCTCTTTTGGTTAAAGTGTCGCTGGTCTTAAAAAATATCAAAAATAATAAAACCGCTAAACCGGTAAAGATAAACCCGTTAATATACAGTCCCGTACTATAAATCCTAAAAGGAGCTATCAAACAAGTCAAGCCGAGAATCAACGAAGAATTAAGAGCCACTGAACCAAAAACAGTGCCCAAAAGCATTTCCTTTTGCTTAGCCGCAATTGACCTTAGTCCAAAAGTAAGCTCTGGCAAGCTAGTTCCCAATGCCACCCCTAATGCGCCAACTAAGACAAGAGGCACATTAAAAAGCAATGCTAGCCTGCCGGCTGAAAAAACTATCCCTTGAGCGCTCAATAAAAGCAGTGCAAAACCAAGACCAAAAAAAGCGACATCTAGAAAAAATCGTTTGTAATTCTTAGCCGCTTCTTGAGCTTCTGTTTTTTGTTCTAAAACCTTGCTAAAGCGATTTTGATGAAGAAATAATTCTCTTAAATAAAACCCTAGGGCGATAATTAAAATAATGCCATCGCCCCTGGAAAACTCTCCATCAACTAAAAGTAAAAGCGGCAGTAAAGCGTAAAAGCCGCAGAATATCAGAGAACGCTGAAGGGTTTTGTTTTTTAATCTAATACTGCCCCCCAGCAAAACCGCTAAACTCAATATCAAAGTAAATAAAATAATGTTTGAGCCAATAACATTGCCGAAAGAAAGCTCTGGTTTGCCTGAGAAAGAAGCGCTTAAACCAACAAAAAGCTCTGGCGTAGAGCTTAAAAGGCCCATTATTAAAGAACCAACAATAAACTTCTTCCATTTTAAAAATCTGGAGATTCTTAAAAGCCTGTTAACGACAAGCACGCCCGACCTAGCCAAGACCAAGGCGCTTATAAGAAAAATAGCTAAATAGATTACAATACTCATAAATTAACGTTCAGTTTGATGCCTAATAATAAAATAATGTTTGGTAATTTCAATTAATATTATCTCTGACAGGCCTAACGATATTAATAGCATCCAGTCAAAAAAATTCAAGGGTACAGTTTCTAAAAGATAATTGAAAAAAGGAAGATAAATAGAAGCGATTAGGGCTGTGACTCCAAAAATCCAAGCTAGAACCAAAAACTTATTTCCAAAAGGGTTAATATGAAGAATCCCTTTTCTTAAACTGCGGCAGGAAAAAATATAAAACAACGAATCAATACTTAAAGCGGCAAAAATCATAGTCCTAATATGGTTAACATTTGAATCGTTGGCTAATAACCAATATAAAACACCTAAGAGTATCAAATCAGTCAAAAAACCGATTGCAAAAATAATAACTTTCATTTCTCTGGTTAAAAGATGAATTTTGTGAGCCAAAGGTTTGTGCGTCATTAGCCCCCTTTCTTTTGGCTCAAAAGCTAAGGCCTGAGCAGGAAAGCCATCTTCAACCAAATTGACCCACAAAATCTGAATAGCCGTAAGAGGCAAAAACCACGGCTTATCTAATATGTGGGCTATGAAAATACTGCCTCCGATTAAAATCACTTCTGTAAAACTGTCTGACAAAAGATAAGTAATAACTTTTCTGATATTATCCAAAATAGCCCTGCCTTGTTCCACCGCACTGACAATAATGCTGAAACTATCATTTAAAAGAATCAAATCGGCGGTCTCTTTGGCTACTTCTGTGCCAGAGCCCAGGGCTACGCCAATATCTGCTTTTTTAAGAGCCGGCGCATCGTTGATCCCGTCTCCGGTCATAGCCACCACTTCACCTGCTTCCTGCCAAGCGGTTACTATCCTCATTTTGTGCCTCGGTTCTACTCGGGCATAAATCTCTATGTTTTTAAACACTTTTCTAAACTCTCGATCGTCTAGTTCGTCTAACTCTTTGCCTTCCATAACATTTTTCTCGCCTGTTTTAAAACCAAGCTTTTTGCCAACCGTCTTAGCCGTCAACTTGTGGTCCCCAGTAACAATTATCGCCCTTAACCCAGCTTTGCGGCACATTTTCAAAGATTCTTTGACATCTTTTCTAATTGGGTCAGAGAGCCCTAGCAGGGCCAAAAAATGCAGTTTGCTAATCTTAGCTGTCTCAATGCTCTTTCTTGTTGTTTGTTTATAAGCCAAAGCAATTGTTCTATATCCTTGAGAAGCAGTTCTTTTCAACTGCCTCTGCCAGCTCTGCTTTTCTTTTTCAGTTAAATCACAAAATTCTAAAACTACTTCTGGCGCCCCAGCAACAAAAAGAAACTTTTTACCGCCTTTTTTATGATAAAGCTTTGCTAAATATTTTCTTTGGCTGTCAAAAAGCAGCTCATCAATTTTTTTGTATTCTTTATTTAATTCAACGGGCGCAAAACCATTTTCTAGACCAAAAGAAAGCAGTGCCTTATCAGTAGGCGCTCCCCTAATAAGCCATTTTTCCTGTTTCTCATTCTCGTTTTCAATAAAAGCCTCGTTAGCTAAAGCAGCTGCTTGATAAATCAAATATCTGTTCTTGCGGTCGGTAAACATTTTACTAACCTTGATTTTGCCCTCTGTTAAAGTGGCTGTTTTATCAGTGCAAATCACTGAAGTGCTGCCAAGAGTTTCGGCAGCCACCAATTTTCTAGTTAAGCCTTTCTTTGATAAAATCTTTTGCATTCCCAAGGCTAAGATAACCGTCATCGCTACTGGCAGACCTTCGGGGATAGCAGCTATAGCCACAGCTACTGAAGTGATAAACATATCCATCAATTTTCCACCGGTCAAAATGCCTTCTATAAAAATAAAAATGCTGGCTAAAACAATAAAAATTCCCACTAATCTTGAAAAATGGGAAAGCTTTTTCTGATAAGGGGTTTTCTGCTCTTTTGTTTCCTTGACCGTAAGAGCTATCTTGCCAATCTCTGTCTTTTGGCCAATGGCTGTAGCTATCGCTTTTCCTCGGCCATCTTCTACAATAGTTCCCATATAGACCATGTTGTCCCGATTAGCTATCGGGGTTTTTAGCTCTAAACTTTCTGCGTGTTTCTCCGTTGGCAACCACTCACCAGTTAGGGCCATTTCATTAACTTTAAGCCCTTTTGATTCTAAAATCCTAGCATCTGCCGGCACCATATCGCCGGGTTGCAAAAGAAAAATATCTCCAACTACCACATCACCAGCATCTATTATTTTAAGCCCTCCATCTCTTACCACCTTAGCTCTGTGGCTAACAATCTCTTTCAGTTCTCTTAAGGCCTTATCGGCCTTATGCTCTTGCCCATAGCCAATAATGGTATTTACAATAACAGCGGCAAAGATTACCGCTGCATCTGCAAAATCACCGAAAAACAAAACCACTATGCCGGAAATTAAAAGAATATAGATTAAAGGACTTTTTAGCTGTCGTAAAAATAACCTGATTTTGGGCACAGCTTGTTCTTTGGGTAAAAGGTTTCGGCCCTCTTCTTTTTGTCTCCTCTTGGCCTCTGAAAGCGTAATCCCCTCTTGCTTGTCAGAACACAAAAACTCTATAACTTTTTCGGCCTCTAAGTTGTGCCAATTAGCTATCATTTATTGTCTTGAATAAATCTTTCTATTGAACAATCAAAAATTTTTTGCTTCCTCAGAAAAATAACGGACAGGCAGTTCGCCCTTCCGGCGATAATACCTGAGACACTCGCAGCAAATACCCTTCCTTTCAGACCCCAGGATAAGTATAAGGGCATTGGCCTAAATTTATTTCTTTTCTTGGGCAGTGCATAACTCAAAAAGCAAAAAAAAGAAAAACAAAGTAAACCAATAAAGTTGTTCAAAATTAAAAACAGGTGCTAACAAAGAAAAAAAACCAATACCCGCAAGCTTCCACAGGTCTTTTGGTTTATCTTTAATAAGATTAAAAACCAAAGAAATGATAAAAGCCAAAAAAAATATAAAAGTCAGAGAAAAGAAAACTGGTTCCTCTATTTCAAGCAGAGCATAAAAAACATTGTGCAAAACAAAACAGGAAAAAGTAAGTGTAACTAAAAGATAACTCCTGAAAATACTCTTTTTAAGCTCAAGCATATTTAAAGTTAATAATTTGCTCTTTATTTTAACTTTATTTTAACAAATTTAAGCTAAAAAGAAAAACCCCATTCGGGGTTTTTCTTTTGCAAAACTCAGAATAAAAGAAAAACCCCATTCGGGGTTTTTCTTTTTAATAGCCAAAGAAAATCTTAAAATGTTTCTCTTTTAGGCTTGGCTTCGTTAACTGTTAAAGCCCTGCCATCAAGCTCTTTTCCATTAAACATTTCAATTGCTTTTTCAGCTTCCTCGTCTGAACTCATTTCCACAAAACCAAAACCTTTAGAACGGCCGCTATTTCTATCAGTAATAATAGCAGCTGATTCTACGGTCCCGGCCTCAGAAAACAAATCTTTCAGAGAATCTTCTTTAGTATCATAGGAAAGATTTCCTACAAATAACTTCTTGTTCATTTTTCAAAGAATTATTATTGAATTGATCGACCTTGTCCCGGACAAACTTCGTTGTTAAAGAAGGCTTCCCGAACACGTCATTCCTAAAAAGAATGCCTTATCAGAATATAACAGAAACAAAAATTAGTCAAGCAGCCAGCCAAAAAGCCAGCCAAAAAGACCTCTAGACTGATTTTCTTTTTGGGCTAACGCGTCCAACCTGTCCTGTTCCTGCTCCATTTGAATCACTTGCTCCTGAAACATATTCCTAACGTCCTCTGAACAACTACATTCATCTCTTAATCGATAAAGTTGTTGAATCCTCTCCCGATTGGCTTCAGTTTCTGCTTTTAATTCTCTAGCCGCCTCTTTATCTCCACCCATAAAAAACCTGACAAAAGCATTTCTATTGGCTATTTTGAGCTCCGCTTTTTCCACTGACTGAAGAGAATTGTTAAGCTCTCTGGCTATCTCAGAAACCCTGTGGCCGATTCCTCCGGTTAAATCCTCCATCTCCAAAAGAGATTGTACTGCTACCCTAACCTGATTCTGATTTTTAGCTACTTTCTTTTCATTGCCCTGCAGGCCTTCTGTTTCCTTTTCAATGATAGCTTTTTTCTGTTGGATCCTCTCTTTTACTTGTTCAAGCTTTTGTTGCGCATTTTGGTTCTCAACCGTAACGGTAAGCTGGCCTTCTTCTCCCTGGTTTTGGGTATTCTGA
This sequence comes from uncultured Candidatus Saccharibacteria bacterium, assembly GCA_964636195.1. Lineage (GTDB taxonomy): Bacteria > Patescibacteriota > Minisyncoccia > Minisyncoccales > PEYH01 > CAZWQR01. The sequence goes on along the minus strand of CAZWQR010000009.1, from coordinate 3,510 downwards.
TTTACCTGCTGTCCTTGGCCTTGGGCTAGCACAAAACCAAGAGAGCTAAAACAAAGGACGATGAGCAAAAAAAATTTGGCTTTCATATTTTTATTTTACTTTTAATAGTTTCTATTATCATTATAAAAAAAAAGGACGAAAGAAACAACTAATTGATTTCACTTTCTCAAATACTGCTTGTAAAAATTAGCGATTCCCCCTTCTCCTTGTTTTAAAACCTCATAGTCGGGAATCTCAAAAACCTCCAATCTATTATCCAAAAAATCAGAAAAAACAAGGGTTTTTCCATCAGGCGAAACAGCCAAAGCGGTCGGTTGGTTGCCCCCAATTATGGCATCAAGCATTTTGCCTGTTCCTGTGTCAAAAAGCAAAACTGATCCCCACTCAGGGCCAGGGATGTAGTAATTGCCTGCAGAAGCGTTTATCCCACGGCAGGAAACAAAAAGTATTTTATTGTCCGGACTCAAAACAATAGTATTGGGATTATGGTCTGTGCTTACAAATTGTTCAACCTTACTAGTTTCCAAATTAAGTTTCCAAATGCTGGCCTTAGCCATATCTGAAAAATAGAGTGTCCCTTCCTTTTCATTAGCGGCAATATGGCGCATTGCTCCACCGCTATGCAATAAAATCTCCTTCTGACCTGTTTTTAAATCTATCTTCTGAATCTCACCGTCAGCGAAACCGGCAATATAAAGATATCTGTTATCAGGGGTTACATAGATTCCCCTTGGTATATCAACCGTTTTAATCCGACGAACCAATTCTCCTGATTCAAGATCAATTTCTGAGACATCGTCGCCGCACCAGTTAGAAGCATAGAGCAAAGCGTTATCTTTAGAAAGCCACAATTCTTTTGTCCAAGTGCTTTGAGTATCAAAGCTGCGTAAAACTTCTTTTGTTTGAGTGTCAATCTCAAAGACCTTAGCTGTTTCCATCTGGCTAACATAGGCCTTTTGACCATCTTTAGAAAAAACTATCTCCACTCCTCCCCCTCCTCCTAAGTCAATATCTTTAATTTTTCGGCCGTTTGAAGTGTCAAAAACAGAAACTCCTCTTTTTTTATTCAAAAGCGAAGTTGCCCAAATCTCTTTTCCGTCCAAGCTAAAGGCCGCCGCTTTGGGCGAAGGTATTAATTCAATATTAAAAAGATGCTTAACCAGCTGTCCTTCAATATTTTTTACATCAAAATCAACTCTGCCTGGAGCAACGCTCGGTTCCTCTTTGTCTAGCTCTTCTATATTGGGGCTAGGGGTAGGACTAGGCGTAGGAGTA
>CAZWQR010000009.1:0-2135 GCA_964636195.1 uncultured Candidatus Saccharibacteria bacterium | reverse complement strand
CTCTTTGTCTAGCTCTTCTATATTGGGGCTAGGGGTAGGACTAGGCGTAGGAGTAGAACTAGAAATAGGAATAGAAGTAGGAATAAAAGTAGGAACAGGCTTGATGCTTGAGACAGGGCTTGTCTCGTTTTGCCAAGTAGAGTTTAGGTATAAAAAAATAGCTGGCAAAAAAATAAGCATTATTAGTCCCAAGATTAAAAAATAATTTCCCTGAACTTGTTTTTTTATCTTTTTATATTCCATCCAAATTAAAACCATCAAAGAATATCAACCACATTCAAAAACAAAAGAGTAATAGAGCCGTTGTGCCTGAAAAATAATATTTTTGCAGCCAACTAAACCAAATAAACAAAAAGCAAAAAAATAAAAACTGATAGATAATTCCATAAATAATATCAATGAGGATACAATATTTCTGCTAAGAGGAAAAGGATTAGTAAAAAACCTATTAAGGTGGAGATATACACTAAAAATGCGCGCTCTTTTTTCTTGGCAATAGAAATAATCCCAAAAATGAAAGCGCTAATGCCAAAAGCCATTCCTAGAAGCATAGGAAAAGCTACTAGCGGTCTTTTGCCAATGTCCTCTAAAATAGTTCTTCCAGCAGCCACAGAGCCATATAAGCTATTCACAGCTAAGGAACCAAGAAAAAAGAATAATGGCATTAAAATGATTAAAGCCACTGTCCACTTTCCTAGTTTAGTTTTTGGAGAAAAAATTAGTTTCATATTTTTATTATACCAAACAAAGACTCAAAAAGCGATTTTCTCAATATAATTTTTTTGTTCCAAAATATACAGCCCACTTGTAATGAGTGGGCTGCGTTTAGCTATCTAGCCAGCTCTTGTGCCATCGCGACGGATACGAAACCACTTACCGCCTTGCATGGCCCAAGCCAGACCTCCTTGGAAGTCTCCGACATTGTCGTAGCGCTGTTCGTAGGCTGGTGAGCCATCGCGACGGATATGAAAGCGCTTACCGCCTTTCACTGCCCAAGCCAGACCTTCGTGGAAGTCTCCGACATATTCATAGGACTTCAACAGCTTACTGCGTGATGTTGGTATAGACATAGCTGTTCCTCCTTTTTAATGTTCTGTTGATCTTTTGCCATATATAGTATTATGTGTCAATAGTAAGGATAAAACCCTTGTTATACAAGGGTAAAAATCCTGGCTCCCCCTACAGGATATGTTCAGAACCATTGATTGGATAAAAATTAAAGAAAACTTAAAAAACTTTAACAATAAAAATCTTTATTCTGAAACAATATTAAAACTATGAGGTAAGAAACCAGTGTCCATCATGACAATACACCCACTCATTGTCCAAAATACAATTTCCGCATGCTTCCAGATTAAATTCTTTTACGCATGTGCAACAAGAGCAGTAAACAGCATTAGCGTTTAAGGGATAACCTTTAGAAATGGGTTCTTTGTCTATCTCTTCATCGCATAACAATTTTTCTCTATCACAGGCACCGCAAAATTTCTTTTCTAACCCTATTCTCCCTATAAAAATAATAACTATGATTATTGAAAATACTAATAAAATCTTTAATTTATTATTTTTCATTCTTATTTATATTTCTTTTTTTCAATAAAAAAATAATAGTTAATAATGGGGTTAAAAAGAGTAGTGCCATATAAAATAAATCTGATATTTTCCCTATTAAGCCAGGTTCGTTTACGGTCAAAAAGAAAACAATGCCTGGAGTAATTAGAAATTGCACAATCAATAAGCCGAGCACAATAATATTTAATAAAATTACTAACTTTTTTAACATAGATTTATTTATCTCTACTTATTTTAACAAAAAATCGCTAAAATAGCGATTCTTTGATGCTTCTCGGTCGCTCAAACCGAGCACATGCCTGCTTTCCATTATGCGAGAGTTTAGAACCGCAATTAAAGAATATCAGGGCTACTGGAAATTCAAGATTGTCCGCGAATGGCAGGTTTAATTACCCGTTTTTGCCCCCTGTTTGCCCCTGTGGCGAACGATTGGGAGGAAATAAGAGATTGATACCATTAAAACAAATTGAGAGAATTTGGACGAATAAAGAAGATTAGCATTAGCTAATTTTTGCTCGCCATTATTAAACTAACGATCTATGCTCTAAATCAACGCCATCCAA
>CAZWQR010000008.1:23862-25897 GCA_964636195.1 uncultured Candidatus Saccharibacteria bacterium | reverse complement strand
CTCCTTTTTCTCTTGGTGCTGCGCTCTCTTTGGGGAACGCAACACTAAATAGGACACTTAAATTTTTAACTAATTTTTGAACCGGGCAAAATTTCTTTGTCAGGTCTTAATAATGCTAACTTCCCCTCTTGGCTGGCGGCCAAAAGCATACCTTGGCTCTCAAGATTAAAAATTGTTCTAGGTTCCAGATTGGCGACAATAATTATTTCTTTCCCAATTAAGTCAGAAGGGTCATAATATTTTTTAATGCCAGCAATAATCTGTCTTTCTTCATCTCCTAAACTTACTTTTAATTTCAAAAGTTTTTCAGAGCCCTCAACAATTTCTGCCTCAATAATTTTAGCTACTCTTAAATCAAGTTTTTTAAAATCATCAAAAGTTATCATAAGTTTTAATATCTTAACAAAAAAAAGGTGATTTTTCAATGAAAAAAGCCCCTTGTGGGACAATGTGTGTGCGCGTGCCTGGATTCGAACCAGGGACCTCACCCTTATCAGAGGTGCGCTCTAACCAACTGAGCTACACGCGCTTATTAAAAATAATGATAACAAAAAAATCTTTTGATAGCAAATTAAAAAAGCGCTTAGCGCTTTTTTAGTGATAAATCCTTAAAGTTGTCCCGACCCGACAGTCAAGTTTTAAGGTGTCTTGACCAAAACCTTATGGTTGAAAACAGAATTCTCAATTTTCAACCCTAGCCGACTCTCATCCTTGCAAAAAGCAAAGAATTTATTAAATGATCTACGCACAGGTTCCCCTACGCGTGCCTTGTTCATGTTCTTCCACGTGTTTCCACGGGCATGGACTATATCTTCACCCTGCACATAATTTAATTTATATGCCGGGGCCAACGTGTAGTCTCTACGGGGTCAAGGGAAATTTATATCTCATTGAAGGTAATATAAACGGCAGAACTAACGATTCAAATCTCTTAGCCTCTGTAGTAGGAATATATATCCTATTTCCTTTTGCATCCCAATTAAGATTAGCTCTTAAATTAAAATTCTTCTTCAGACAATTTATCAACAATTCATTTTCTCTCTTAGAGAAAGAATGAGTAGAAATGGAGTAAGCCCTCGCGTCTTTCCGGCCATTACCATCATCCATAAACCATATGGCTAAACTTAATGGAGAAATAAGGAATTTATCTATTCCAGTTGGAACTATTTTAACACCCTTAGGGTAGAATAGCACTCTCAAACTAGTAACTTCAGGATGTGTAATAGTTCTAAATCTCCAAGAATTATGAGCGTTAATATAGCGAGGAGTTGATAAACTCCAGGAAGCGAAAATATCAAACAGCCAAAAGAGATAATTCTTCCTCTTAGCTGATTGTTCTACCTGCAATCGAAAATTTTTATCACTTACATTTTTGGTAAGACAACCATCTCCCAGTATTAAACCAATCAAGACTTTTCTCTGAAAATCATTAATTTTGATTCTATGCCTTAAATGTCTTACCTCGGAATTGTTCCATCGTAATTTTCCCCGACTTCCCACGGTATTACCGCTTAATAATTATATATTTATTATACCATATAATTAATAGGTCGGCTTCACCGTTACAGTTGGATTTTTCTATTACTTTTCAGTAATAGGTCGCAAAAGTTAGTTTAACTCAACGACTTCACCATTATTACTGACCTTACCTTAGGCCCATCGAAATGGAACTTCGGGTACTGCCAGCTCTCTTGGTGTGACGGGCGGTGAGTACAAGACCTAGAAACATATTCATCGCGGCATGGCTGATCCGCGATTACTAGCGATTCCGACTTCATGAGGGCGGGTTGCAGCCCTCAATCCGGACTAGGACTGGTTTTGTAGGATTAGCTCCGCGTTACCGCTTCGCAAGCCCGTTGTACCAGCCATTGTATCACGTGTGCAGCCCAGGGCGTCAAAGGGCCATGCTGACTTGGCGTCATCCTCGCCTTCCTCCAGTATATTACTGGCAGTCTCCTGTGACACTTGTAACACAGGACAAGGGTTGCGCATGTTACCCCATTTAAGGGAGCACTTCAAAGCACATGCTGACGAC
>CAZWQR010000008.1:0-23762 GCA_964636195.1 uncultured Candidatus Saccharibacteria bacterium | reverse complement strand
AGCCATGCAGCACCTGTGCTAGTGTCCTTGTGGGTAGCCCCAAATTTCTTTGGGGTTTCACTAGCATGTCAAGCCCTGGTAAGGTTCCTCGCTTATCGTCGAATTAAGCCACGTGATCCACCGCTTGTGTAGGTCCCCGTCTATTCCTTTAAGTTTCAGCCTTGCGGCCGTACTCCCCAGGCGGGATACTTAACGCGTTAGCTTCGCCACTGAAAGGGTCGACACTTCCAATAGCTAGTATCCATCATTTACAGCGTGGACTACGAGGGTATCTAATCCTCTTCGCTACCCACGCTTTCGTTCCTCAGCGTCAGGACTGCCCTAGCTGAATGCCTTCGCTTTTGGTGTTCCCCTCGATATCAACGAATTCCACCTCTACACCGAGGGTTCCATCAGCCCCTGACATCCTCTACCCTGCCAGTATTTTCTGCTGCTCTAAGGTTGGGCCTCAGAGTTTTTACAAAAAACTTAACAGAGCGCCTACGAACACTTTACGCCCAGTAAATCCGGATAACGCTTAGGGCTCACGTATTACCGCTACTGCTGGCACGTGATTAGTAGCCCTTTATTCACAAGGTACAGTCACAAAAGTTCTTCCCCTGTAAAAGGAGTTTACACCCCGCAGGGCGTCGTCCTCCACGCGGCGTCACCTCGTCATGCTTGCGCACATTGCGAAGGATTCTCGACTGCTGCCTCCCGTAGGAGTATGGGCCGTTCTCAATCCCATTGTCGGCGGCCGGGCTCTCACCCCGCCTACCCGTCATAGCCTTGGTGAGCCTTTACCTCACCAACAAGCTGATAGGACGCAGACTCATCTTGAAGCGCAAAAGCTTTACCCTTGCGGGACCATCAGGTATTAGCCCCAATTTCTTGGGGTTATCCCTGTCTTCAAGGTAGATATCCACGTGTTACTGACCCGTCTGCCACTGCCTGTAAACAGGCCGTTCGACTTGCATGCCTTATCCACGCCGCTAGCGTTTATCCTGAGCCAGGATCAAACTCTCAAATAAAAATAGTCGGGACAACTTTAAAAATTTATCTACACTAAATTGTAAAAGAGCAGCTAGCCAAGCTAGTGTACTTACAATTGTATGGTTTTAAATTTTTTTGTCAAGTGTTAAAATAGTTTTAAGACCTCCCCTGCCCTACTCTGCTCTCTCTTCGTAGCGAAAATAGAGCTAGGGGAGACAATAAAATAATTATCAATTACCAATATGGTTTTATTTAGACATTAAGGAATTAAAAACTTATTGAAAATTGATAATTGGTAATTGAATATTATGCTCTTGTCTTATAATTGCATAATCGAAATTTGACTAAAAAGTAATTGTTGAGAATTAAAAATTAAATTATATTTTTATGAAAAAAAATTTAGCCATAGCCGTTGACTTAGGAGCTTCCAACTTAAGAACGGCTATAATTGACCAAACAGGAAAAATTTTAAGAAGCGCCAGGAGTAGAACGCCAAATACTAAATCAGGAAAGCTAATTACAGAAACAATTATCGTTTTAATCAACCATCTTTTGGAAGACACAGACAAAAAAAGAATCAAAGGAATTGGAATTGGAAGCATCGGGCCAATTGATTTTAAAAAAGGAGAAATCAGAAACACTCCTAATTTAAAAGCAAAAACAATCAATTTAGTAAAACCTTTAGAAAAATATTTTGCCCTGCCAGTAAAACTTTACAATGACTGCACTGCCGCTGTCTGGGGAGAAAAACATTTTGGCGCTGGGAAAAAATCTAAAAACCTTGTTTACCTTACCATCTCCTCTGGCATAGGCGCCGGAGTAATTGTAGACAATCATCTTTTAATCGGACATTCCAGAAACGCGGCTGAAGTTGGCCACTTTATAATAGATACAAAATATAAAATGGCATGTGGCTGCAAAAAGGGTAATGGACACTGGGAAGCGATGTGTTCTGGCAATAACCTTCCCCGCTTCTTTAAAAGATGGTTAAACTTTTGCAACAAAGCTTGCAACGAGGACGGGCCTCGTTGCAGTTATTCACAACGTTTACAACGAGGTTTGCAACGAGGCCCGTCCTCGTTGCAAATATTAAAAAAGCAAAAGATTAGAACATCCGCAGATATCTTTGAACTAGCGGACAAAAAAAACAAAAATGTCCTCAATTTCTTAAAAGAACTTGGACAATTAAACGGACACGGTATCTCAAATATTATTGTTGCCTATAACCCAGAAATTATAACAATCGGAGGAGCGGTTTTCTTAAATAATCAAAAGCATATTCTTCCTTACTTAAAAAAGAATGTAGACAAATATCTCAAGCTGCCAAAAATAATGGCCACTCCTTTAAAGGGAGACATAGTTCTTCTAGGGGCAGCAGCTTTATTGTTTTTTAATTCGAAGAATTAAAAAGCCGAGGAGAGGAATCGAACCCCCAACCTACGGTTTACAAAACCGTTGCTCTACCGTTGAGCTACCTCGGCATTAGTCTTCCTTTTTTACTTTATCCCAGTAATCTTCTTCAAATTTTTGCGAGTGAGAAACGCGATGAAGATATTGGTCTACTTTTCTTTCCCCTTTTAAAAGCCAAATCTTCAGGGTTATAAAAAATTTTTTGAGAAATTTTTCCGAGCTAAATCCAGCGACTGGGTTCAGGGTTTTAATGGTTTCCTTTGCTCTTATAGAAAATGGTCTAACCGGCAAATCAGAACTAGCCAGACTCACTGTTTTTAATTCTGACCAATGCCTGGATACCATAAAAATCATACCCAAAAGACTTACAATAAAGATAATTAAAAAGAGTAAAGATAACATATATCTATTTTAGCTCTGAATCTCTAATCTAACAAATCGTTGAATAGTGATATTCTCTCCAATTTTGGCAATGGCCTCGTTCAAAAGATCCTGAATAGTTTTTTCCGAATCTCTAACATAGAACTGAGAAAGTAAAGCAACCTCTTGTTTATACTTCTTAAGCTTTCCTTCAATAATTTTATCCATAACTTGCTTTGGCTTTTTATCCTCTGCTAATTGCTCTTGGTAAATCTTTTTTTCTCGTTCCAATATATCTTCAGGAATCTCTTCTTCTGTTAAATATTGAGGATTAGCAGCCGCAATATGCAAGGCCAATTCGTGGGCAAACTCCTGGAAATCCTTGTTTTTGGCTACAAAATCGGTTTCACATCTTACTTCGACCAAAACACCTATCTTTTTATTAGCATGAACATAGGCCTCAATAATCCCCTGACCAGTCTCTCTCCCAACCCTTTTTTGAGCCAATTTCTCGCCCCATTTTCTTAAAAGCTCTTTGGCTTTATCTAAATCATTGTTGCTTTCTTCAAGCGCTTTTCTGCACTTAGACAATGAAATGCCAGTCTCTTGGCGTAATTTTTTAATTAATTCAATATTATCCATTTATTTCTTAGGTTTGTTGTCTATAACAACCTTTTTAATTTTGTCTAGGATATAAGAAACCGAACTAATAGCATCGTCGTTGGCAGGAATAAAGTAATCCGCTTGGCTAGGATCAATCTCGGTATCAGCTAAACCAATAACAATAACACCTTTTTGTTTTGCCTCTCTAACCGCCAACTCGTCCTTTTTCATATCAATCACGAATAAAGCATCGGGTAACTTTTCTAAATCTTTAATACCACCAAATTTCTGTTCCAATCTCTCGAGCTCCCTATCAAATTCCAACTGTTCTTTTTTAGTATACTTATCAAGCTCTCCTGATTTCTTCTTCTCTTCAAGTTCCTTAAAATACTTAATTCTTTTCTGCATAATTGAAAAGTTAGTCAGCGTTCCTCCAAGCCACCTGTTAACAACATAAGGCATCTTACATTCTTTGGCTATTTCCTTGACCAATTTTCTAGCGGGGACCTTAGTGCCGACAAAAATTATGGTTTTGCCTTCTTTAATAAATCCTGAGAGAAAATCAAGCGTTTTTATAAAATGCTCTTTAGTTTTTTCCAGGTCAATCATATTAATATGGTCACTTCCCTTAACTCCCACGACATAGGGTTTCATTTTAGGATGACATTTTGAAATCCGGTGTCCAAAATTAACACCAACTTTTCTCATCTCTTCAATAGAAATGCCATAATCAGAACTCTTTATTTTTTTGCTTTTCTCCAACATAATAAATAAAATTGTATCACATATTAAAAATAAATCAACTGCCATCTTGACAGTTATATCATTTCTGATATTATAGGTCAATAACATGGCAAAAAAAGATATTCATCCAAAATATTATCCCAATGCAAAAGTACATTGCTCCTGTGGCAATGAATTTACTGTTGGCTCAACTCAAGAAAAGATAGAAGTTGAGGTTTGTTCTGCCTGTCATTCTTTTTATACTGGCGAAGAAAAAATAGTAGATGCTATGGGTCAGGTTCAAAAATTTAAAGAAAGATTGGCAAAAAAGGAAAAATTACAAAAAAAATAAGTGGATAAACAAAAGCAGCCAAAAAGGCTGTTTTTGTGTTAAAATAGCATAATGAAAAATCTAAACTCCATTAAAATAGAATATCAGGAAGTCCAACGCAATCTGCAAGAGGCAGAAGAGGCTTTAAATTGGGAAAAAGCCGGACAATTAAAAAAAGAAAAGGACTTTTTAGAAAAAATAATCAATCAAGACAAAAAAATACAAGAAATAAAAAAACAGCTTCAGGACGCAGAAAATATTTTAAACAAAGAAAAAGATGCAGGCCTTCTAGAATTAGCCAGGCAAGAAAAAGAAAACCTTCAAAACAGACTAGAAAAAGAAAAAATAAATTTCCAAAACCTTTTAAAGCAAGCTAGCGGAGAAGAACAAATTAATGAGCTGATTATGGAGATAAGAGCCGGAGCTGGAGGCGATGAAGCCGCCCTCTTCGCCGCGGATCTCTTTAATATGTATTCTAAATATGCCCAAAGCAAAGGCTGGCAGGTAAAAACCTTAAACAGTAATTCCATTGGCATTGGGGGGTATAAAGAAATAATTTTCAACATTAAAGGAGAAGATTGTTTTTCAAAATTAAAAAACGAGGCAGGCGTTCATAGGGTTCAACGCATTCCAGAAACAGAAAAATCAGGCCGAATCCATACTTCAACTGCCTCGGTAGCTGTTTTGCCAAAACCTAAAAAAACACAACAAATACAAATCAAAACAGACGATCTTCAGATTGACACTTTTAAGTCTTCTGGACCAGGCGGCCAAAATGTAAACAAAAGAGAAACAGCTATTAGGATAACCCACCTACCCACTGGAATAGTGGTTGCCTCGCAAACCGAAAGAAATCAAGCTCAAAATAAAGAAAACGCTTTAACAATTCTTCAAGCTAAACTTTTAGAAGCAAGGGTTCAAGAGCAAGCAAAAAAACTAGAAAATAAAAGAAGAACTCAAATAAAACAAGCTAAACGGTCAGAAAAAATCAGAACTTATAATTTCCCCCAGTCAAGAGTCACAGACCATAGAATTAAAAAAACCTGGCATAATTTAGACCAGGTCATGCAAGGACAATTAGAAGAGATTGTCTCTACTTTAAGCCAAGAGCTCTAATTCTTATTAAAAACTCCTTCGTCTATCCAATCTTCCCACTGGGAGGCATTTTTCATTACAGAACTTCTATACCAATAACCACCCGCCTGCTGGCACCTTGAAGTCATATAGGAAGTACCACAAAGATAGGCAGTAACTGCTCCGATCTCTTTTGTCAAAGTCTGAGATGCAGCTCCAAAGTCTTTCAAATAAAGGCCAGCTGCCAAAAATGCGTCTCTGACCTTCCAAGGATTAGCCAATTGACCAGTGATAGCTTCTATCTTAGGTTTATAGATTAACCAAGTAGTTGGAATAAACTGAGCGGGTCCCATAGCGCCTCCCCACTGGACCTTCCCCCCGCTTATAGAACAAGAAACCGGAGTAGAATCAATACTTAAACCAAGGTCTTTAACTATTTGTTTAAAAGCATCATATTGGTTGCTTCTCATAACATCTTCCCAGCCAATTTCTGGATGAGCACAGTAAGAGCGTCCGCTACAATTGCACTGACCAACATTTTTCCCAATTGCCGACTCTACTTGAAGCAACCCAAGAATAAGAGCAGCCCTGACTCCAGTAACTCCTTCTACATACTTAGCCAACTGATAGGCCTCTTCATAGCTAGGTGCTTCAGACTCTGTAACCTGAGCTAACTGAAATATCTTTTTTCTTATCTCTGCTGCTTTTTTTTCTGTTTCTTTTAAATACTCCTGATAAAGCTCTTCTTGTCCCTTGGTTTTTTCTAAAAGAGATTCCTGCTGTGCTTTTAAGCTCTGGCTTCTTTGTTTTTGAATCTCGCTGGCAGCAACCGTATACTCATAATCCTCTTTTTCACCGGCTAAATTATCTTTCTCTTGCTCTAAATGGGATTTTAGCTCCTTAATATCCGCTAAAAGTTCCTGATTTTTCAAACTCAATGCCTCTAAGGCGGCCATTTCATCAAAAAAATCAGATAGTTGCTCTTCAGCTAGCATAATTTCCAGCAAAGAAGTTCTGTCCTGCTCCTCTATTAATCTTAAAAGTTCTGCTAGGCGCATTTTTGACTCTTCTATCTTTTGCTTTTTATCTTCTATAGAGTGTTCTGTATCATCTATCTGGATGTTCAAATTCTTAATCATTAAATTGCTTTTATAGATTTCATTATCAAGCTTATTAATTTTACTTCTTAAAACATAAATCTCATTTTGAAGCGTTTTTTTCTCAGCCTGTGTTTCCGAAACCTTGCCTTCATAAAAATTACTCTGCTCTTCATAATAGTCAAGGCATTTATTAAGGGCTTTCTGGCATTCATTTTGGGTCATTCCTTTACAAACATCATCTTCAGCTATTAAATACTTCTGACATTCCTGGCTTAAATTCTCTTCAGCAAAAACAAAAACTGCCAATCTGGCAGAAAATAAAACAAAAGCAATAATCAAAAAAAGGCTGATTATCAAAAAAACAATTGTTTTTCTTAACTGACCCTCCATTAAAATGAATTACTTATCTTCTCCTTCTTCTTTTTCAGCGCCCTCTTCCTCCTTCTCTTCTTCTTTCTTGCCAACAGTTTCCACTTCTTCAATGTTTTCTTCAATGGGTTTTTCAAGCTCTTCTTCAATCTTTGTCGGCTCAACAACACTAACTATAATGTCTTCTGGATCTTTCAATGCCTCAACGCCTTCAGCTAATCTAAGATCTTTAACAAAAATTTCATCTCCAAACTCTTCTAACTGGCTAATATCTACAGCTATCTCATGGGGTAGGTTAAGGGGAAGGGCCTTCACTTCTAATTCAAAAATATTTTTTACCAAAGTGCCTCCCTTATCCTTCACTGCCTTTGATTGGCCAATAAACTTCAAAGGCACAGAAACAACCACTTTCTTTTCCAAATCTGGTTTATAGAAATCAAGGTGGAGCAAATTGCCGGAAACCGGATCTTTTTGAAAATCATGAATCAGAACGGGAAAAGAATTCTTTTCCCCTTCGATTTCTAAATCAATTAAAGTGTTCTCGCCTGTTTGTTGAAACACGTCATAGCCAGACTTGTAATCAATGGCAATATTAAAATTAGGTATTTTCTGACCATAGACCACGGCTGGGATAAACCCTCTTTTTCTCAAAGAATTATTTTTGTCTGAGGGGCCTCTCTTTTTAGCTTTCAATTTAAATGGAAGTTTGTTTTTAGAATCCATATACGCTGGCACTTAAAATATCTAAAACATTCCTGTATAAAGGAATGCATTCAATAAAAACAATCAGCAAAACAATTACAAACACAACAACAGTAATAATATCTATTAACGATGTAAACATATCTTTATTTTGCTTAAGGGCAATATAGATTATAGCAAAAAAAGGAAAAAAATCAAGCATTTTAAACCAAAAAGCGCTTTTTAGGGCGCTTTTTGGTTTAAAACAGTTCTTTACTCTGCCGGATTTTGTGGAGGCACATTGGTTCCCCCTTTCTTTCCACCCATCGTCTTAGTCATAATGAAATAGAGGACAACGATTATTACTAAAGCTATTATAGCCCAAATTAATGCACTCATCTTTTTATTATGTGTTTAAATGCTAAGGCGACCTTTTAAAATCGCAATCATTTTATTTATGGTAAAGCAGAATCAGCAATGGGTCAAGTGGATAACATTTTGACCAGATTATAAATATCGCCTGCTCCCATTACAATAACTACGCCTCCTGGTTTATAGTTCTTGTCCAAATACTCCTTTATTCCGCTCAAATTAGGAATAAAAACCGCTTTTTCTCCTATTTCTTGACAAAGTTTTTCAGAACTCACTTTTTTAGAAACCTCGTCCTTCTCCCTGCCGGCCACATCATAAATTGGCGCTAAAATTAATTTATCTATCTTGACCTGCTTAAAAACTTCAACCAGCTTATCAAAAAGAAAATAGGTTCTCTGTTGCTGATGAGGTTGGAACACTGCCCAAATTCTTTTCGTTGGCCATTTTTCTCTAGCCGCCTCAAGGGTCACTTTAATCTCTGTGGGATGATGGGCATAATCAGAAACTAAAATTAAATCCTGGTTTTCCACAACAATCTCAAAACGGCGCCAAGCGCCCCTATAATCTGATAAATTCTTAAAAATCTCATCATCGCTCAAACCCAAAATCCTTCCTACCTTAAGAGCGGCCAAAGCGTTAAAAGCGTTATGTAAGCCCGGCACTTTCAAAATACTTCTTAATTTTTTAATTTCTTCATCCTGAACAGAATAAGCTATTTTATTAAAGCTCGCTTCCGAAAACCCTAGCTTAGCGATATTTTCATCGTCTTTATTAAAAATTAAATAACCGTCTCTTGGCAAATGAGAAATATATTCTCTAAAAGATTCTAAAATATTGCTTAAACTTCCATAATAATCCAAATGTTCTTCTTCAATGTTGGTTAACACTATGATGTTTGGATAATAATTTAAAAAAGAGGATTTATATTCGTCGGCCTCAATAACCAAAATCTCAGACCCAAAATCCCTATCAGACAGAGAGCCCAAATGGAAATTACTATCTCCAAACTCCTTTAATTTAGTGCCCAAAATAACAGTTGGGTTAAAGCCGCTTTGAAAAAGCATCAGCGCTATCATAGAAGCAGTTGTGCTCTTGCCGTGAGCTCCGGAAACAGCAATTGTGAAATAGTCTTTGGTAAGCTGGCCTAAAGCCTGAGGATAACTCAGAATACGGCAGCCAAGCTCCTTTGCTCTTTGCAGCTCAGGATTATCTTTGCTCACAGCTGGACTAAAAATCACCAAGTCAATGTCCTGCAAAACATTTTTAGGTTTGTGCTCTCCAATGATAATCTTGGCTCCTTTATCTTTAAGCATCTTGGTAATTTCTGTTTCTACCAAATCAGAACCAAAGACAAAATCTCTTTTAGCCAAATAATACTGAGCTAAAGCCGAAACTCCAATTCCGCCTATTCCTACAAAATGAATTTTCATAAATCTATTGTTTTCAAAATTGTGTAAATTGAACCCCCTTTTTCAAGCTCGCTTTCAACAATCTCAAAAGAAGCCACCTCAAAACTGAAGTCTAAAGGAATATTAATGTCTGGAGGATTAGACATTTTCCTGAAAGCAAAACTTTTTATCCTGGCTAAAGTAATATGAGGATGATATTTCCTTTGTTCGCTTTTCTTAAATCGGAAACTTTCCAAAGAAAACAATTCGTTCTCCAATTCTCTTTGAAGCTTAGCTAGGGCCTCATTCTCTTTTATATTTAGCCAAACCATTCTAGGAGGAAATTTGCCAGGGGGACCATATAAGATTCGATCTGTCTCAATCACAAACGGCTCATATTTTAAGGCCACGCTTTCTGCTTTATCTAAAACATCTTTTAATTGATTGTCATCTACATTTCCCAAAAAATTTAGCGTAATATGGATATTTTCTCTGTTTGTCCAACGAGCCGGCAGATCAGGATAATCATTTTTAAGTGCCAAAAGTCGGTTTTTCAATTCTTCTGGCAGGTCTATGGACGTAAAAACTCTATGAAGCATATTATTTCAAGCTATCATAAATTATAAAAAAAAAGAAGGCTGGCTGTAAGAAACCACAACCAGCCGATCTTGCCTATTTACACTTATAGCAGTCTCGACAGCGAGCCTCATAGCGTTCTAATCCCCCAACTTGGATTATCGGACCGTCTAGAGGTGCTGGTTTGCCGTTAATGAGGCGCTGGCTGCGGCTAGCTACACCGCCGCAGCGCACACATACTGCATGAAGTTTGACTACCTCATCAGCCAAAGCCATTAAATCCGGCATAGGCCCAAAGGGCTTAGCAGCAAAAGTCAAGTCAAGTCCGGCGACTATCACCCGCTTACCCAAAGTAACCAATGATTCGCAAAGCTCAGGGAATTGATCAGAAAAGAAATTTCCTTCGTCAAAAGCAACGACAGAAACCCTTTCCAGTTCTTCCTTCCCAACCAATGACTGAAGAGTGCACAGCGTCTCTAGCCCAGGATCAAGAACTAAAGCATCAAACTGGCGGCCATAATGGGTAGCAACCTTCCGTTTGCCATAGCGATTGTCAGTTGCTGGCTTTAAAAGTACAAAACCCTTGCCAGCGATTCTCACCCGCTCTAGACGCCGAAGTAGCTCTTCTGTCTTGCCTGAGAACATCCCACCTGTAATCACCTCGAGGCGACCAGCTTTCTGTTTAGGCATAAAACCCTCCTTTTTAAGTGGAATAGTAATGTCCTACCTAATCTATTTTTAACCCAAAGTAAAAAAATGTCAAAAATACTTGACACAAACATAGAATGTGATATAATAAAAACAGTTCTAGTGTACCTCCTTGCCACCCCCGGGCGGTCTCTGAGAAGTTTTATCTCTGAGACCGCCTTTTTTTATTGACCATAACTTGTTTAAAAACTATACTAAAAAAAACTATGTTTCTTCTAGAGATAATACCCTTTATTAAAATAAAAGGAGCAGAAACGCTCACCTATTTCTCCAGCCAAAAACCAGCAATCGGTTCTTTAGTCTTAATAAAGGTAAAAAATTCAGAAGTTAAGGGCTTGGTAACTGAAGTAAAAGCACTAAAAGAACACAAATCAGAAGTTAAGGCATCAAAATACGCCCTAAAACCAATTTCAAAAATTCTAACTAAAAAGCCGGTTCTTACTAAACAACAAATAGAGCTGGCTGATTTTATTTCTAATTTTTATCTTGCTCCCAAGGGAGTTGTTTTAAAGCAATTTTTGCCTAAACAAATATTAAACAGAATAAACCCAAAAGAATTAGAATTAAAAATTTTTGAGCCAAGAGAAAAAAAACTCAAGAAGCCAATTCTTTTGTGGCAAAAGGAAAGAACGGCTTTTTACAAAAAAGAGATTAAAAAAAATCAAACTCTAATTTTAGTCCCGGAAAAAACTCTTTTAAGCAAGTATTTTAGAATGGCTCGGGAGATAACGCCAGAGACAGAGAAATTCCACGGCCAGCTAAAAAGCAGTAAAGAATTTGAAATTTTTAAAAAAGTATCTTTAAACAAAACAAAAATTATTGTTGGAACCAGGGCTTCTCTTTTCCTGCCTTTTTTTAACCTTTCTCTTATTATCCTAGACAAAGAAGAAAGTCCAAACTATAAATCCTGGGACTTAACTCCGCGTTACCACAGCAGAAGCGTAGCCCTAAAATTAGCTCAACTTACCGGCGCTAAAATAATTTTAGGAACAGAAATGCCAAGCGTAGAAAGCTTTTATTTTGCTAAAAACAACGACTATCAATTAATTAAGGAAGTACAGAATCAAACCGCCAAGATATCTCTTATTGATATGAAAGAAGAAGCAAAAAAGGACAATTATTCTATTTTGAGCGACAAATTAAGACAAGAAATAAAAGGTAAACAAACAATAATTTTTACCGGGCGCAAAGGTTTGGCTAGTTCGGTGCGCTGCAGGGATTGTGGTTATGTTATTACTTGCCCTCAATGCGAAGCGCCAATGGTTTTTCATGAAACTTTTAAGAACCAGCAAAAAGTCCTTGTCTGCCATCACTGTCTGAAGACAAAAAAAATTCCTTCTGTTTGTCCTAAGTGTAAGGGTTATCGTCTTAAACTTTCAGGTGCTGGCACTCAAAAAATTGCTAAAGAATTAGAAAAATTTAAAATTGCTATTTTTGACAACGACACAGTCCCTAAAATAACAGACCAAAAAAAACTTTTAAAAGACTTTAGCGAAAAAAAAATCCAAATCTTAATCGCCAGCCAGCTCATTTTTAAATATGAACCCAAAGCTGAACTTACAGCCATTGTTTCTGCTGATCATCTGCTAAACCTGCCCGAATACCGAAGCAGCGAAAACTTTTTTCAAACAATCTCCAAACTAAAAACTATGAGCAAAAAGGTTTTAATCCAAAGCTATAACAAAAAATCACAATTGTTCCAAATAATAAAAGCAAATAAAATAGAAGAGTTTTACAACCAAGAATTAAGAAACAGAAAAATGCTTGATTACCCACCTTTTTGTAAGTTAATAAAACTTACTTTTAAAGACAGGTCTGCTAAAAAAGGAGAAGAAACAAGCAAAAAACTAAAACAAAAATTGGAAAAATTTCTTCCAGAGATAAAGGTTTGGGGACCCAATCTTGCCTTTTTGCCCAAAATTAAAAACCAATATCGCTGGGAACTAATAATAAAGATAAAGAAAAAGGACTACAACAAAGCAAAAATCATCAAACAATTGGCTAAAGATAAATGGGAAATAGACGTAGAACCAATCTCTTTAATCTAAAAAAACAGCTTCTCAAAAAAGCTGTTTTTTTAGTCCCTTCCTAAAAATCTAATCTATGCTTTATAGCTTTGAGGTAATTTATAAATCATAAAAGTTTAAAATCGTTTATCACCAAAGCAAAGTTATAATTCAAAAACTCAGCTGCTTTGCGGCATTGAACCATTCTTTTGGTAAATATCTCAAAATACTCCATTACCGGTACAAAATCAGTATCTATTTGTAATTTTAAAATTATTTTCTTGTTTTTGCTATTAACTTCAAATTTATTATCAGTAGCAGCAAAATTGACTCTATTATGGATGTCCTTTTTAATCATCTCGGGATCTTTTTCTTCTACCCTGCTTCTTCTAACATCTGATTTATCAGCTAAAATCAAGGCTGCGGAAATATTATTTACTACCTTAGCATAATAATCATCATGATTAGCTATGGCCTGCATAATGGTTACTAAATCCTTTTGAGGCAATTCTTCTTTAAAAATAGAGTGAAAAAGCAGAGCGCCCCAGTATTCATGATTTTTTCTGCCCAAAAAATTTCCCATATCGTGTGTAAATGAAGCAATAGCAGCTAACTCTTCGTCTTTTTTAGAAAAGCCAATCTCTTTAGCTAAATAGCGAGCCCGTTCAGCCACTAAGTTAGCATGGTCAATTCCATGGTCTGTATAATGATAAAGACGCAAAAACTCTGTGCTTCTTTGAATAAATTCGTTAATCTGAGGATTTTGTTTTACTTTTGCTAAATCAAACATTTTACACTTATACATTTTAACTTTTTTAGATTAATTTGACAACTTAAATAATAAATATAGAATAAAATATCAGTACAAATAAGCTCTTTTTAAAAGGAGGTGAGACAATGCTCAAGCTACTGAAGTCGTGGTTTAGAGGTATCGTCAAAGACTGGCTTAGGGGTCTTGGCATAGTGGTTCTGGTAGCAATACTGGCCCAAGTGGCCATAGAGCCTCTTTGGAAGCTAATCAACAAAACCCAGAATTCTCCGCTTTTTAATTGGATGAGCCAAAAGTATGTCCTTTTTGTAGTTCTCTTTATACTCTTTTTGGCCCTCCCTATCGCTGTAAGTAAAAGCCAAGCTGTCCTTCGCTTTTTTATCCGCACCATACTAAAAAAAAGAGCCAAAAGAGGATGGAAGGCGGGATCTGTTCCAGTAGAAAAAGGCGAAGCGCCGTGCTTCATCACTGGTTGCCAAGAATTAATTTACGAAGACGGAAAATCTGTTACCAGACACGTTGTCCTTATTATAACCTCTCCCACGCCGGTTACCGGCTTTCCGCGCACCTACTCTGCTGAAGAAATAACCATCTATCCAGACATTTCTCCTACAGAATGGGGTAGCGATGCAATATACTACTTCAGCAATAGACAGAAAAAAACAATAAGGGCTGAAAACTACGCCCACTACCTTGAGCGTACAAACCAAGCGCCGTGAACTAAAAAACACGGTGCTTTCTTCTTATCTTTTAATCACCCCCTTCTCTATCTCCGCCCTTAAAGAAGAACTGGATTTTTCGGCCAATTGTTTTAAAAATAATTCCTTGTCTTGCACCAAACTAGGTTGAGCCAATTGAAGGGCATAAACAGGATGAAGAGTATATATTAAATCTTGGCCGCTTGCCTCTATTTCTATAACAAGGCCAGTTTTTACTGGCTCAGAGAAATACTGATCAAAAATAAAATTACCTAAGGAATAAAAAATCAACTTACCTTGATATTCTTCAATATTTTGGACTACATGCGGATGATGTCCAATAATTAAATCAGCTCCCGCTTCAATAAGCTTATGGGCCAACTCTTTTTGAGCAGAAGAATTTTTGGGCTGATATTCCACTCCCCAATGCATGCTTACTATTAAAAATTTATTAACATTTTCCTCTTTTAAGGTGCTAACTACTTTTACCAATTCCTCATCTGAGCAATTTATCTCAAATGTTTTATTAAAAGCCACAAAAACAAAATCCTCAGTTTCGGCTGAATATTTTTTTTCACAACCTATAGGATCGCCCAAGGGCCTGATAGACGATTTTCTTAAAAACTCCCTAGTTTGAGCGAGTCCGGACTTTCCCATATTGAGAGTATGATTATTGGCCAAAGATAATATATCAAAATTATATTTCTGAAGCGTTTTAGCTGTAGTGCTGGCAAAGGCAAATTTCAGAGAGCCGCTGCTAAAATTAATTGGCTTGCTTACTATCGGTCCCTCTAAATTGCCAAAAAGAATATTAGCTGTTTTTAAAAAATCAGCCGTTTTTTCAAAAGGAAAATCCGCATTTCCGAATTTCTCCACCTGGTATTCAACGCCCCTATCAAGCATTATGTCTCCTACAAAAATAAGTTTTAAGCTCTGCTTTAGCTCTTGAGAGCTTTGCTCCTTTTCAAAAAAATATTCGCCCTCATTGCTGCGTTGAGGAAAAAAGAACAATCCTAAAACAAAAATTATTAAAATAGGGTATGGCCAAATCTTCATATTTCGCCTTTTAAATAGACTTGCCTTTTCTGCTCTTCAAATTTTTCAATGGCATATCTAAGCATAGTTCTTGGCATATTCTGATAATGCTTTTTTAAAAAACGCTCTTCTGTTCTTAAATCCCTTTTTCCCACCTCTCTTAACATCCACCCTACTGCCTTATGGATCAAATCATGCTTGTCTTTCAATAATATTTCAGCAATTGCTAAACAATCTTTAAATTCTCCTTCTCTTATAAAAGCAAGGGTTGAGATAATGGCAACTCTTTTTTCCCACAGATTATCCGACTTAGCCAGCCTGTACAATATCTTTTTATCTTTATCAATTAAATAATCTCCTAAAATCTTATAAGCAGAAGCGTCTACTAAATCCCAATTATTGACGCCTTTCAGGTTTTCTAAATAAAAATCAACTGTCTTTTTCTTTTCTTTTGGGTATCGCTTAACCAAAATAAAAAGCGCTAAACAGCGCTCTTCATGAATTTTGCTTTTTAAAAGTTTTTTAAGTTTTGAAAAAGAAAGGTCTTTATACTCTTTAGCTAATACCTTTAAATCGGGATTTCTAATTCCAATGAAAATATCTCCTTCGCCGTATTGGCCCTTGTCGGTTTTAAAAAAAGAAGCCAAAACTCTGGCTCTTTCTTTGTCAGACAATTTTTTAAATTTTTTTTTAAGCTCTTTGACCATTCTATCTGTTATCTCCCTCGCCGTGTAGAACATTTCTTTCTTTTCTAGAAGCAAGCTTTTCTAAATTAAAAACAGCCACCTCTTCCAAATCTAATTCCAATTCTGTACAAATTTGGGATAAATACCACAAAACATCGCCTAATTCTTTTTTTAACTCACCTCTTGCCTTATCATCAACTTTATTCTCTTTGTCTCTCAAGATTTTTTTAATTTTTTCTGCCACCTCTCCCGACTCTCCCGTAAGGCCTAAGGTGGGATAAACAAAATTAGCTCCTAATTTAGGATAAATAGCTGTTTCTCTGGATAATTTTTGATACTCGCTAAATTGCATATTAACAAGTTAAGTGGAAAAGACCTATTGCTTTTCTGTTTTTCACCGCTTTATTAAATTCTTTTACCGCCTTAGCGGTCTTAAAAATTTCTAAAGCAATTCCTTGGTTTTTGATCTTTTCTCTAACCTCTAGCGAAACTTCCATGCCCCCTGTTTGGCCGGTGCCAAAAATTATTAAATCAGGTTCAGCTAAAAGCGCTCTTTTAATGTCATTTATATGAACTAAATGGCTCTCCCCTCTTCTCCACTCAAAAACTTTATCATCAAAACGAACCTCCACGTCGTAGTCATAGCTATTTCCGTTTATTACGATAGAACCAAATTTGTACTCTTCAATCATATTATTAAATTCTAGCATAATTTAAGACAAACTAAAAACAGGGTTAAACCCTGTTTTTAGCATCTTACTTTAGCATTTGCGGTTCAATGGTTTGCTCTAGCAAAGGTATTGGATAATTGCGGCTCTTTAACAAATCCTTAGCCAAAGGCACAACCACATTTTTCCTCCAAACATTTACTCCCTCGGGAACATCTTGAATGGGGAAAATCAAAGCTGGAGTATAGAACTCTTCAAATTCTCCATTTTGATAATTAATAAACCTCATATAACCCACGCTGGGCGTCCCCAGGCCAACTTCTTTTACCTTATTTTCATCAGCAATATATATGTTCTGAATGCCGCCGTCCTCTGCCCACTTGATAACTTCCTCTTTATCGGTTAAGCCTGGATACATTGAAGACTCATAACTCTGGGCAGAAAGATTATAAATTGAGACCGCTTCTAAGTCCCTTATGTTAACGCTCATGCTAAGGCCATATACTGTACCATTTTCTGTATAAACAATTTTTCCGTCTAAAATCAAAGGATAAATAACTGGTACCTGGTCCGAAACTAATTGTTTTTCGCTGTCTGTAATAGGATATTGCTCCCAATATTTCTGCACTAAGGGTTTGCCATAAGCTGAAGTGCTTATGCCCAAGCTCTCTAAAAACTTATTACTAGCAGCGATAATCTTTTCGTCTGAAGGAACATCTGCTAAACTAAGCGGCTCCTGAAAATCATAACATCGGTCTCCTGCACAACTATCTTTTAATAAATTGTATTCAGGCATTTTATTGACAGAAATACTGCCGTTTTTCAAATCAATATAAATATTGTAGCCCCCCTCTTTGTCCTGATAAAGATTGAGGTGACTGACCTTAAGATTGGCTAAGGTGCTTAAATCTATTAAACCCAAATCCATTCTATTGATAAGACTGTTAAGAACGGCACTGCCTGGATTAATGCGTTTAAAAACCTTAACCTTATCTTCGCCTAACAAAAAGTCTTCTCCTACATAACTAAAGCGATAACTATAATAATCGGGCCTTATCCTCCCAATTTCCGCACCTTTATCATTGGCCACATTGGGTTCGCTTTCAATCCCTAGAGCTCTCTGCTCGCTAGCCAACTCAGCCGGCGCTTCGCCTCCGATTAACAAAGAGCCAAAGGCCTCATCTGATTTAACAGTTATGCTGGGTGTAGTTTTTAATTCCCCTTTAATAGGTTTGGCTTCTTTAACCAGCTCTAACATAATAGGCAAAAGAACCAAGGCAAGCAGGAGAGCACCCGAAAAAGCATAAGCTAATTTCGGCAAAGAAATATAGTAACTTAAATTATGTTTCATTTTCTCTTGCTTTAATTGTTCAATTTTTTGAAGCAGTTGAGCCCTTAAATCCTCTTTAAAGGCTTCGTCTACTTCAACTTCTGGTTTGGATTTCAGCATAATTTTAAGCGTTCTGCGAAGTTCTGAATCATATTTTTTAAGCTGAAAATCACTTTTATAAAGGTCGGCTAAAATTTCCTCAATTAATTTCATAGTTACAAAAAATTAATGGTAAGACGAAGATAGCTAAAAGAATTTCTTTTCTTATATTCTTGATACCCCTACAAAATATAACCCGGCAATTCTCTTCGCTTTTGTTAACGATTGCACTAATTTCTTTATAACTCAATTGTTGCCAGACTCTTAAAATAATAATTTCTCTTTGTAAGGAGTCTAATTTGAACAATTGTTTTTTAATTTTTTTTAAAAGTTCAGTGTTTTCCTGCTCAAATTCTAAGCTTTGATCTATTTTTAAATCCCAAAAATCATTGACTAATAGCGCTCTGCTGCTTTTGCGGTAATAATTAATAACATTATTGCGAGCAATGCTATAAATCCAAGCCATAAAGCTTCCTTTCTTTTTTCTAAAACTTTTGATATTATCCAAGGCTTTAATAAAAGTTTCGCTAGTAATATCTTGGGCTATCTGTTTATGCATTGTCTTATAATAGACAAAACGATAAATCCTTTCAAAATAGCGCTCATAGAGCTTATCAAATGCTTCTAAAGAACCTTGCTGGCATTGTTGTACTATCTCTTGATCAGACATATTGTTTATTTTAGCTATCTTCTTATAATTAATACGAAATTATTTAAAAACGTTACATAAATATTTTAACAAACCAAAGAAAAAAGGGAATCTTTAATTCCCTTTTGTTTTTTTAAAAGGGCTGTTAAAGCAAGGAATAAAGAATCCAGAGCCCAAGCGCTATAGCCAAAACGCCAAGAATCGGCTTTATTTTTTTCTCATTTAGCCGACTTGTTAAAAGGGGTCCCAAGGGAGCGGCTAACATAGCGCCTAATGTTAAAAAAGCAACAAAGCTCCAATTAGAAAATCCGTTTACTAAAGAGAAGGTCAAAAAACCAGTCAAACAGATAGGAACTTCGGATAAGGTTGTGACAGCGATAGAACTTTTAGGATCATTGCCTGAAATAACTTGGCCGCAAGTAACTACCGGACCAAAACCTCCTCCTGATAAGCCCTTGTTAAAAGAGCTTAAAATGCCTATGCCAAGCATTTTTTTCCAAGTAAAGTTAAAACTAAAACGGCTCAGTACAATGACGCCCATTACTAAAACTAAAACCCCAATGTATCCCTTTAAGAGGCTCTTGGGAATATTAATAGCAACCAAAGAGGCAAAAAAAGTAGCCAAAACGCCAAGTATGGTAACTATAAAAGCAATTTTGAAATCCTTGCCAAAACCTCTTTTAAAACTTTCTGCTATTCCCAGCTCTCTAATCTTTTTATTTATCGTTTTTAGATTAGCTGTTTTGGGGCGGAAATTGGCATTAGCGTATCTATTATGAAAAATAGCTGCTAAGGTTCCACCCAAGGCCTGGGAAAAAAGCAATGACGGAATAACTACCAATGGTTCAAATCCCATTATAATCAACAAAGGACTAAGCAAGGTGCCATACATCATACCCAAACTGCTGTCTATAAGCTCAGCTATAAAAGCCAAAATCAACAAAAGAATAATGGTCTCAATGGCCATAATTTTAAATTAATTGTGACAAAGTTAATTCTTCCAAGGTTTTAGAAATATAATTTCTAATCCCTCTAAAGACCTTTACAAGCCCTTTTTCGTGACTAATGGGCGTATTGGCAAAAAAATATTTGCTTACTGACTCTGTTGGCGCCAAAGCGCCATCCATTATTCTAATAATCTCTGCTACAGAAATCTGCTTGGCCGGCCTAGCTAAACAATAACCGCCTCTAGGACCTCTTTTACTTTTAATTAAACGGTTTTGCCTCAAAATCAAAAGAAGCTGCTCTAAATACTTCTTGGCAATATTGTATTTGGAACAAATATCTTCTATTTTCACAAAACCCTCATCTTGATGACGAGCGATATAAATAAGAGCTAAAAGGGAATATTCGCTTTTGGTAGTTAGTTTCATAGTATTTATATACTTTGTCTATAAACAATATAGAGTAATTAATAACAATTGTCCATTGACTTTATCCACATCAAACAAAAAGAGGCGCTTTGGGCACCTCCATAAACTACTTCCTAGCTTTTTTAGCCGTCTTTTTAGGCTTTATTAAAGCCCTGCCTGTTAAATAAGGCACTCAGGCGAGCATTCTTGAACAATTCCTCAAATAAATTTTAATTTGGTAATAAAAATTTTCAATAACTAAATAATCCCAAAAAGCTTTCCAATAAAGAAAACATAAACCAAAAGATACATTGCCCCCTCCCAGATATGAATTTTTCTAGAGATTCCAGAAATAACAAATAGGAAGGTGGCTACCAATAAAATCGGCAAGCCCAAAGCAAAAGTAGCTTGGTCAACCTCCAGAGTTCTTATTAACCCCGGAAGGCCAACTACCACTAAAAGGTTAAAAACATTAGAACCAAAGATATTGCCCAAGGCAACCTCTGATTTTTTCTGCAAAGCCGCTTTGGCAGAAACCAAAAGCTCTGGCAAAGAGGTTCCTAAAGCCACAGCGGCTAATGATATTACGCCAGCTCCTACATTCAATATTATAGATAGCTCTATAACAGAATCAATAAGATACTTTGCGCCAAAAAATAGCGCCACAACGCCAACTAAAAGCATAACAATATCTTTAAGCGATACTTTTGGCTTTTTAATTTCTTTTTCTTTTGCGCTCTTAAGCTTTCTTCTAATCGGTCGGCTCGGTAAAATTTCATAAATTTCCTCACTATCCTCGTCTTTATGTAAAAAGGTATAACCAAGATAAACGGCATAGGCCGCTAAAAGCATAATGGACTCAAATAAAGTAATTTTCTGATCCCAAGCAATACCCAAAAACAATACCGTGGATATTGCCAATAAAGGTAAATCTAAATCAATCAAACTCTTAGTAACAATCAATCTTTGTCCTATCACCGCAGCTACACCCACAACTAAAAGTATGTTTGCTATGTTAGAACCAACGGCATTAGCAGCCACTATTTCAGTAGCCCCCTTAAAAACAGCCATCATCGCCGAAATCAATTCTGGGAAAGAAGTCCCAAGCCCCACAATAGTAACCCCGACAATAAAGGGAGATATTCCCAAGGCCAAACCAATTTTTTCAGCGCTTTTTAAAAGCCAGTCAGCGCCCTTAACTAAAATCACCAAAGAAACTAAAAAAATAAAAATCCAAATTAATAACATAAATTAAAAATTAATTATTCAAGATGAGATTCTTTAACTATCAAGTTAAAATTGGCCAAAAACAAAATTAACGTTATTGTTTTTGTTTTAAAAGCCTCCAACAAATATAATAAATATTAAGCGACCTTTGTGTTTATCTTACCACAAAATAAAATTCAACGCCTTAGTCTAATTAGCACTTATATACATAAATCGGCGTACCTTTATTATCAATAAAAGCCTTGCCTTCCCGCTCTTTAATGGCAAAAGCGCAAGACAAAAGTTTTGCCCGCTTTTTTAATTCCCTTTCAAACTTAACTTTCAATTTGTCATTAATGCTTTAGACTAATGCGTAGGTATAAATAACGTCAGCTTTTGAAATGTCATAATTGAGCGCGTTGCCAAATTTTACCTCCAAATTTTTTGTCTTAGAAAACCACTGCCTAGCTTTAGCCCATAAAAAAATAGGAAAAGATATCTCTATTCCTATAACCTTGGCTTTGGGATTTGCCTTGGCAATGTATCTCAAAACTCCGCCGTCTCCACAGCCCAAATCGCAAAAAACCTAACCGGGCTCTAAAGCCGCCAGGCGATTAATCCGTTCTAAATCTTTTTCTTGGCAAGGAACCCAAGGAGCAATAGAAAAAGTGGGGATCAAAAAAAAGATAGAAAAGAGCAAGAGCAATGTTAAAAATATAATAAGGGCTAGCATTTTTTAAATCCTTTGGCAATTAAATAAAATTCCCGACTGTGCTTTCTCACGGCCTGAGGACGAAAACTTTTAACAAAAGCAAAACAATTCTTGACTTCTTTTATAAAATCATCACCTACCTGACTTTCAAATATCTTGCAGACAAAATTGCCGTTCTCTTTAAGCCTATTTTTAACAATCTTAAAAGAGAATCTTACTAATTCCAAAGATTTAGCCGCATCAATTGAATGAATGCCTGAAGTATTAGGCGCGGCATCGGAAACAATAACATCAAAATCTTCTTTGAAAAAGCCCACGGCTTTTTTTATATCTCTCTTGATAAATTGCATATTCTTTTTTAAATCAATCTTTGGCTCTTCTAAATCAAGACCAATGACTTTCCCTTTATCTCCTACCCTTTTTGAGAGATAAAGCATCCAAGAACCAGGAGCGCATCCTAAATCTAAAACAAAATCACCCTTCCTTATAAGCTGATATCTTTCATCCATTTCCTTCAATTTATAAACAGAGCGAGCCGGATAATTCTCCTCTTTTGCTTTTTTAAAATAATAATCTTGTCTTTTATCTTCCATTTTAAATTATTTTAGCAAAAAATATAGAAATTTGATATAAAAAAGCGCCCCAACTGCGGTTGGGGCGCGCCTGAGTGCTCTTTTAATCAGAAGAAATGTGGACCACCTTTTTGGCATAGGTGGTCCCCCGATAAGTATAGTAAGCGTAGGCAACTACCTTCCCTTCACAACAGGGCGTAAACCGGAAACACTGGTCAAAGTCGGGATATTCATCTGAGACAAGCTGTCCGTTAAAATAGACTCGCCAGTCCCAAGTCCCATAATGGCAAGTGCTGCCGCAGTCGGGGCAAGGATTTGGACACGGCCTAGGCGTTGGGCAACAGCCCTCAATGTCCACAAGAGACTTGGCGTTAATAAGCTGGGCTTCTAGCTCTTTGGCATCCACTCCTTGGCAACAAGGACCCGGAAAATAACCACAAAGAATCAAGGGAGCCCCCGGACGCCGAGTGCCATCTACTTCGATATTAATTTCAGGCAAACAAACGCAGCACTCCTCTACCATAATCGTTTTAGTAAAAGAGTTGGCAACGCCTTGCCCATCTCGAAGCGTCAGCTTCACTCTATATTTCCCAGGATAGGGATAAGCATAAACAACATTGGGACCTCTAGCGCCACTGCTGTTACCAAAATCCCACTCGTAGGACACGATTTGCTGACCTTCAGCCGCTCTAGCGTTCAAAACACTGAAGGCCAAAGGATCTTTAGCGCAGAACTTGCCACAAGTGGCACAACTGTCATCGCGTACCAAGATACCATCGCAAGTAGGTCCCGGGTTGCGAACCTCGATGCTTTGGCTAGCTCTCCCGATAGAACCGCAGATATCCGTCACCTCAACGGTGACCAAATAAGGTTCTTGTCGAGACGCCGTATAGGTATGGGTAACCCTTTCTCCCAATCCGGTAGTGCCATCACCAAAGTCCCATTGGTAGCTAGCAATGTCAACATTGCTGCTGCCGTTACAACTTACTTTGGCAATAAACTCCACCCTTAGAGGAGCCTCTCCTCCAGAAGGAGTGGCCTGGATGACTACGGTGGGCGCTTGATGAAAACACCCCGCAACTACCAGTAGAACAGTAACCGCCGTGATTGCAACCAATACCAGCTTCCAGTGATTCTTAGTCTTAGACATAGCTGGACCTCCTTTGTCCGTTTTTTTCTCTTAAGAGAGAACTAATATTATACTACTATAATAATTTATTATTGTCAATAAAAAAAGGGACTCTCTTATGAGAGTCCCAAAAGGATCAGCAACAGCCGCAAGAAGCAGTGATAAGCACTGCAACTGCTATTCC
>CAZWQR010000007.1:4562-30314 GCA_964636195.1 uncultured Candidatus Saccharibacteria bacterium | reverse complement strand
CTCGCTCACTTTTACAAAACGAAAACCCTGATTTTTAAGCTGTTTTAAAATCACAACCCAAGCCCGAGCGTAGCGAGAGCGAGGCAACAGCCGCCCAAAACTCTAATTTTGAAAATTGGCGGTGGGAGTGGGATTCGAACCCACGAGCCGCGCAAGGCGGCACGGCTTTCCAAGCCGTTCCGGTAAACCACTTCGGTATCCCACCTTTACACCTTCATTCCTCGCAAAGCCTTTATCCTTTCCTCAATTGGCGGATGGGTTGAATAAAGCTTAGTAATCCAAGATTTTGCCTGTTTGCCCCTAAAAGGGTTGGAAATATATAAATGAGCAGTGGCATTGTTGGCTCTTCGCATTGGATTAGGATCGCTGGCTATTTTTTCCAAGGCAGAAGCCAGACCTTCAGGATAACGGGTAATCAAAGCGCCTGAAGCGTCTGCTAAAAACTCTCTTTTTCGAGAAATTGCCAGTTTTATTAAATTAGCGGCAATAGGAGCCAAGACCACTGCTACTAGCGCTAATACCTGCAAAATGGGTGAAGCTTTGGAGTCTCTGTTTCTTCCTCCGCCGTAAAAGCTTAACCTCAAAAACATATTAGAAGCAATGGCTACTATGCCAACCAAGACCACTATGATTGTCTGCAAAAGCATATCCTTATTTTTGATGTGAGATAACTCATGAGCAATTACCCCTTCTAATTCCGATTTTTCCAGCTTTTTTAAAAGACCGCTGGTTACGGCAACTACGGCATGATCTTTGTTTCTGCCTGTGGCAAAGGCGTTGGGCTGCTCTTCATTGATAATATAAATTTTTGGGGTTGGCAACCCAGCAGTAATACAAAGATTTTCTACTATCCGATAAAGCTCTGGGTTATCATTCTCTGCTATCTCTTTGGCTCCGGCTAAACCTAAAACCAATTTGTCAGAATACCAATAGCCGCCCAAGCTAGTAAGAATGCTAAAAATAACAGCTACTATCAAAATAGTCGGCTCCTGAAAAAACCAAGCAAAAACCCAGCCCAAAGCAATGATTAAAACCAAAAACGTGATTACTAAAAACCAAGTTTTGCGAACATTTTTTTCAGCAAGATTGTATAAGGTCATTAAAATAATCAGTAATCAGTAAAATAAAGTCAAAGGTCAAAAAACAAAACTGAAGAATTAGAGCTTTTCCTATAGCGTATAAGACAAGAATAATAATCGGATATTGGTTTTTTATACGGAATACGCGATACGGGATACGAGATACGCGCTATTGCTGCTTAAAAATTAAAACTCCACCTTAGGTACTTCTCTTTCTTGCGCGCTTTTTAATTCAAACAAATCCATTTTTTTGAAATTAAAAAGCTTGGCAATAATGTTTGAAGGAAAAACTTCAATCTTAATATTCAGCTCCTTAACATTGTTGTTATAAAACCTTCTAGCAGCCTGAATCTTATTCTCAGTGTCAGTCAATTCATCTTGAAGCTTTTGAAAATTCTCTGAAGCTTTTAAATCAGGATAATTCTCAACAACAGCAAATAAAGATTTCAAAGTATTGGAGAGCGCATTCTCTGCCTGCTCTCTTTCTTTTACATTCTGGGCGCCCATTGCCTGCGCTCTGGCCTGAGTTACCTTTTCAAAGAGCTCCCTTTCGTGCTGAGCATAGCCCTTAACCGTGTCAACTAAATTAGGAATTAGATTGTACCTTCTCTTGAGCTGAACATCAATGTCAGCCCAGGCCTCCTTAGCTCTGTTTTTCAAAACAACCAAACGGTTGTAAGGAAAAGCTATCAAAAGGCCGAGAACTACAATTATGATTATTAAAATAATTAAAAAAGACATAATTTAAAATTAACTATTATTAGAAACATAATAGCATTTTTCCTAAAAAAAACAACCCGCCTAAGGCGGGTTGTTTTTCTTTAATTTCTTAGGTCTTACTTAGATTTTAGAGGCCGGCATAAGGATTGCCGCCCATAGACATTTGGCCTTTATCTCCTTTCTCTGGCTTATCAACCACTACTGCTTCAGTAGTTAAGAAAGTAGCTGCCGCAGAGGCCGCATTCTCCAAAGCAGAGCGGACAACTTTAGTGGGGTCAATAATTCCAGCCTGCAGCAAATTCTCAAATTTTAAGCTCTGAGCGTTATAGCCAAAACCAAATTCATCGTTGCCCTTAATCTTAGCCACAACAACCCCGGCATCCACTCCGGCATTGGTGGCAATTTGCCTGGCTGGAGCTTCAATAGCTCTTTTCAAAATACTAATACCGGTCAAAACATCTTTATCTGCTTTTTCTGGCTTAAAACCAATCAAAGTTTTGCTAGCTCCCAATAAGGCCGCTCCGCCGCCGGGAACAACGCCTTCTGCGAGAGCAGAACGAGCAGCAGACAAAGCATCTTCAGCTTTGTGCTGTCTGGCTTTCTGTTCTACTTCTGTAGGCGCGCCTACTTTGATCACAGCCACACCGCCAGAAAGTTTAGCCAATCTTTCTTCAATTTTTTCTTTATCAAATTCAGATTCCACGTTCTCAAGCTGGACTCTTAATTGGCCAACTCTTTGTTCTAGTGCCTGTTTATCTCCCTTGCCTTCCACTATGGTGGTTTCTTCTTTAGTAGCCACCACCTTTCTAGCGCTACCCAACATATCAATTTCTACATTTTCCAAAGAGAGTCCTACATCTTCGGAAATTAATTTAGCTCCCGTTAAGCAAGCAATGTCTTCTAACATCTCTTTCTTTCTGTCACCAAAACCAGGAGCTTTGACAGCTAGAGCGTTCAATACCCCCCTGATTTTATTAACCAACAAAGTGGCTAAGGCCTCTCCTTCAATATCATCAGCAATCAAGACAAATTCTTTTTTGCCTGATTGGGCCACTTTCTCTAAAACTGGCACTAGTTCCTTTAAAGCAGAAACTTTTTTATCAGTTACTAAAATATAGGGATCTTCCAGCTCTGCTTTCATATGGTCGGTATCGGTAATCATATAGGGAGAAACATACCCCTTGTCAATCTGTAAGCCCTTGACCATTTCTTTTTGCAAGCCAAAGGTTTTTGATTCTTCAATGGTCACCACCCCATCTTTTCCAACCTGGTTCATGACATCGGCAATCATATTGCCTAATTCTTCATCTTCAGCTGCAATAGTAGCCACCTTGGCTATATCGTCTCTGCCCTGCATTGGTTTAGAAACATCTTTTAAGTAAGAAACCGCTTTTTGAGTGGCTAGTTCAATGCCTCTTTTTAGAGATAAAGGATTAGCTCCAGCGGCTACGTTTTTTAATCCTTCAGAAACAATGGCCTGAGCTAAAACCGTGGCCGTGGTAGTACCATCACCCGCCATTTCGTTGGCTTTAGAGGCAACTTCTTTTACAATTTCAGCTCCCTGATTTTCAATTTTGTCCTCCAACTCTATTTCTTTAGCAATAGTAACTCCGTCATTGGTAATAGTGGGAGCGCCATAGCCCTTGTCCAGAATAACATTTCTGCCTCTGGGACCAAGAGTGACCTTCACCGCATCGGCGAGTTTATCAACGCCAGTTTTAAGTTTTTTTCTGGCTGATTCTGAATATTCAATAATTTTACTCATAATTGAATTAAGATTAATTATTCAAGAATAGCTAAAATATCATCTTGTTTAGCAATTAAATACTCTTTACCGTCAACTTCAATTTCATTAGGCCCGTATTTGGTAAAAAGTACTTTATCACCGACCTTTACCTCCATTTCAATTATTTTGCCGCTGTTGGTTCGCTTTCCAGAGCCAACGGCGATAACTGTCCCTTGTTCAGGACGTTCTTTTTGAGCCGATTCTGGCAAGAAAATACCGCTTTTGGTCTTTTCTTCTGCAGTAACGGGCTCGATTAAAACATTATCAGCTAATGGTTTTATCTGCATATATCTTTAAAAATTTAATTATTCTGTGATTCTTACCTTAAATTAAAAATTAAGTTTTGTCAAGACAGAAAGTTGCCCCAATTGATAGAAGTGTTAAAATAAATATAAATAATTATGGTTAATTTCTTATTACAAATTTTAGCCGGAATTTTTGCCGTAAAGCTGGCTGCCGAAATCTTGCCCGGCGTTAGTTTTGTCGGCCCTGTAAACATTCTCTTTTTAATTGGCCTAGCTTTTGGTATAATAAACTATGCGATTAAACCAATAATAAATTTCCTTCTTTTTCCCTTAAAGCTCTTGACATTTGGTTTGATTGGGTTAGTACTAAATATTGGGATAGTCTGGTTTGTAGCCAGAGTGTTATTCCCTGATTATTTAAAAATAACAAACTTTGCCTCTCTTCTGCTGACAACTTTTATTGTCTGGCTCACCAGTTTTTTCTTTTACGTGTTAGCAAAAAGAGTTTGGCGAAAACATAGATTTCATGCTTAGCAACATATTAATCATCGCCCAAATGATAGTTTCCGTACTCTTAATAGGCGGAATTTTACTTCAACAGAGAGGTTCTGCTATGGGCTCTGCTTTTGGACAGGAAGGAGGGGCAATTTATGGTACTCAAAGAGGGGCTCAGAAAAAAATCTTTTGGGCAACAACTATCTTGGGAGGGCTCTTCATCATTTTATCAATCCTTAATCTTATTATCTAAAAATTGGCTAAATTTTCTGTTCTTAAACCAAAAGCTTTCAAAAAAGTTTCTCCTTTGAAAGCAATTCCTATGGTGTTTAGCAAGAAAGAAAAATTTCTTTTTTTTACTTTTTTTGTAACTTCCATAATTTCTGCTATCGCCCTAATCGTTATCTCCTGGCAAAACAACACCGAAATGGTGCCGGCCAAGGGCGGAATTATGAGAGAAGGAGTGGTTGGGCAACCAAGATTCCTAAATCCAGTTTACGCTTCTTCCAATGATGTAGACAGAGACTTGGTTAACCTAATCTATTCCGGGCTTTTTAAGTATAACGCTCAAGGCGAAATTGTACCTGACTTAGTCAAGGAATATTCTATTGAAGAAGACGGAAAAATTTATGACCTTATTCTAAGACAAGACGCCTCTTTCCAAGACGGCACTCCCCTTACGGCCGATGATGTTGTCTTTACTATCAATACAATCCAGAATCCTGACTTTCAAAGCCCTATTCAGGCCCAATGGCTGGATGTAGAAGTAAAAAGGGTCTCTGATTATCAATTAAAGCTTACGCTAAAAAATCCTTATCCTGCTTTTTTAGAAACTTTAACGCTAAAAATCCTACCAGCCCACCTGTGGCAGGATATCCCCTCCCAAAACTTTCCTTTATGCGCCTATAATTTCAATCCCATAGGGTCTGGCCCTTTTGAAATTAAAAAAACTAACAAGGATAAAACGGGCCAGATTAATTCTATAGTTTTGAAAAGAAATGAAAATTACTATGGCAAAAAACCTTATCTTTCGGAAATAAGCTTTATATTTTTTAGCGACCAAAACTCACTTTACCAGGCGGCTGAAAATAACATCGTTGACGCTTTCTCTGTTGCAGACCTCTCAAAATATAATGAAATTTACGGCAGTAAAACATATAGCTTCTCTATACCAAGATATTACGCCCTTTTCTTTAATCCTAAAGAAAAAGAATTTCTAACTGACCAAAACTTAAGAAAAGCCCTTGTCTATGCAACCAATAAGCAGGAAATCATAAACCAGGTTTTGAATAATAAAGGGGAAGCTGTCTCGTCGCCATTTTTGCTTAATCTCTATCAATTCGATTCAAACGCTTCCAGTACAAAATATGACCCAGCAAAAGCTTTAGAAATCCTAAAGCAAGGCGGTTTTGAAAAACAAGATGGAAAACTGGTCAAAATTAAAAAGGCAGCAACTATGAATTTTTCTAGCACGCTGGAATATGGCGATAGCGGCAAAGAGGTAGAACACTTACAAAAATGCCTTGCTGGTTTAACTGATGACATTTATCCTGATAAAGAAGTTACCGGTTATTTCGGCGCTAAAACTAGGGAAGCGGTTATTAATTTTCAGGAAAAATATGCCGACGAGGTACTGGCCCCCTATAACCTGACTAGCGGAACCGGAAAAGTGGGCCCTTCTACCAGAAAAAAACTTAATGAGGTCTGCATTATCTCGCCAGCAGAAACCATTCCTTTAGAAATTACTATTACCACCAGCCAAGATCCGATGCTGGTGGAAACGGCTGAGGTGGTAAAGGGTCAATGGGAAGGCCTTGGTTTGACGGTAAATATTGAAACTCTGCCCATCGCGGAAATAAAACAAAAGACCATAAAGGAAAGGGATTATCAAATCCTACTTTTTGGCCAAGTCTTGGGCATAATACCCGATCCTTTCCCCTTCTGGCACTCCAGCCAAAGGGTTTATCCTGGGCTTAATCTCGCTTATTTTAAAAATAAAACATTAGACAAACTGTTAGAAGAAGCCCGAACAGAAACCGACACTCAAAAACGTTTTGAAAAATACGCTGAAGCAGAAAAATTGCTCTTAGCCGAAACTTCAGCCGTCTTTCTCTACAATCCTAACTACCTTTATATAGCGGTTAATAAAATAAAAGGAATTAAACCTGGCCTAATCGCAGACTCCTCTCAGCGATTTGCCGGCATTGAAGATTGGTATATTAACACCAAAAGAAGCTGGAAATGAAAAAATCAATTGAAAACTTTAATAAACAATTTAGGCAAGGGCTTCAGTCAGCAGACAAAATAGAAATAGCAGAAAAACCAAAAGGCGTTTGTGTTTGCGGCATGGGAGGCAGTGCTCTGCCGGGAAATATGTTAGATCTCTATTTGAGAGAAAGGAACTTTCCGCTACTTTTGCAAAGGGACTATAATCTTCCCTGCGAAGTTAAAGAAAATTGGCTAGTAGTCTGCATTTCCTATTCCGGTAATACCGAAGAAACCCTCACTTGTTTAGACGAAGCTCTCAACCAAGGAATTAAAACTGTTTTAATTTCGTCCAATGGCAAGCTGGCTGAAATTGCCAAGAAAAAAAATATTCCTATTGCCATAATTCCTAAAGGAATTCAACCAAGAATCGCTTTGGGTTATCAATTTTCTGCTCTGGCAAAAATTATTGAAAAAGCGGGCCTGATAGAAAATACAACCGAAATCCTAAAATTAGAAGAACTTAAAGCGAACCAAGAAAAAGCCCAAGAAATAGCTAAAAAACTAAAAAGCAAAATCCCCGTGATTTATGCTTCCAATAATTTAAAGGCAGTAGCCAGAATTTTTAAAATAGCTTTTAATGAAAATTCCAAGACGCCTGCTTTTTGGAACTACTTCCCAGAATTAAATCATAATGAAATGGTCGGTTTTCAGAAAAAACAAGACCAATTCTATCTCTTAATCTTAAAAGACCAAGACGATTCAAAGAGGATAAAGCAAAGAATGGAATTAACCAAAAAACTCCTTGAAAAACAAGGGGTTAGAGGAGAAATAATAGAACTTAAAGGAGAAAGCTTGCTAAAAAGAGCTTTTTCTGGTATACTTCTCTCATATTGGATCTCTTTCTATTTAGCTCTTTTATACAATATAGACCCAGAACCAGTGGCTTTGGTAGAGGAGTTTAAGAAACTATTAAAAGAATAGTCCGCCCTGGGCCTGAACCAACAGCGGACGCTTTGAGCTATAAAAAGCCTCCACTATTATTGATAGCGGAGGCAAACAATCGCTAGAGCTATGGTTCATCAGGTTCGTTGAGAAGAAGGTCAGCAGATTTCGGGAGGGGGGCTAAACGCTCAACCTTATCATCAAGCGCGCCAACCCGCCAAAGATCGTTTCCTCTCAAGCAAACGATATCACCTGGTTTAAGGGACTCATAAGGACCGGTTAAAGAGACAACCTCATCACTCAGACCTCTAGCCAACCAAATAATATGGCCTTCTGGCACTGCTAAAATCTTTAATACAATCCAGAGATCTGCTTCTCCTGCCTGCATAATATCCTCCTCTGAAAGCTTAGCAAGTTGATTCTCTTTTTGGCGCACTATCACAGCCAAGACAGTTATGGCAATAACGCCAATAATAATCCCCGCAAGACCGAAGACATCCTTGGCCTCAAAATCTAGACTCCCCACAAGCCCATAGGCCATAAGGCCCATAAGCGCCATTGAACAAAGAATCACTAGGGACATATTTCCTCCTTATTCTTTGTTGATTTCAAATATATCTTACTATGAAAAAATATTTTGTCAAACCGAGGTAGTGAAGTCAAAAAACGCGCCCCTGTGGTGGAACTGGTAGACACCTTGGCCTCAGGAGTCAAGGACTGCAAAGTCGTGCAGGTTCAACTCCTGCCAGGGGCACTAAAAATTTATGTTCTACATTTATATCCTCTAATCGCTAAAAGACAATAAGCTGTATATCGGTTATGCTTCTAAAATAAAAGATAAAATTTTAGGACACAAAAAAGTAAACTTTCTTCTATTAGGCACAGAAAACCATTCTTGTTGATATATTATAAGGCCTACGGATCAGAAACACACGCAAGAATTAAAGAAAATTTTTAAAATCTGGACAAAAACAACGGGAGTATATCAACAAAAATATAATTTATTCAAGAGCTTGAGGTTCAGAATTCTCGCCCAAGGCGGGCCAGCCTAGGGCTGGCAAATCCTTCCTTTGCACAATTAAATTAACTTAACTATGACAACGTCAAAACAAAATGATGACCATTTAAGGATTATTCCCTTAGGTGGTCAAGAAGAAGTAGGCCGCAATATGGCCGTTTTTGAATATGGTAAAGACATTGTAATAATTGATATGGGAATCCAGTTTCCGGAAGAAGATATGCCTGGTATTGATTTTATCGTCCCAAATATCTCTTATCTTAAGAGAAAAACCAAAAACATTAGAGCCGTAATCTTTACCCACGGACACCTAGACCATATCGGAGCTGCCCCCATTCTCTTAGAAAAACTGGGCTATCCCCTAGTGATTGGAAGGCCTTTAACTTTGGCATTAATCAAAAACAGATTAGAAGACTATAAAAAGGGTTCTTCTAAAAAGCTAAAAACAATCCAGTTAAAAGATATAAATCAGAAGATTAATCTCAACAGCTTTGAAGCCAGATTCTTTGAAGTAGAACACTCTATTATGGATTCTATGGGCGTTATTTTAAAAACTAAAGCCGCCACCGTAATCCACATGGGCGACTGGACCATGGGAACTCAAGCTAAGAATAAAAAACTACTCTCATATAGCAAGCTATCTAAACTCAAAAAGCCCACTATTTTAATGATGGAAAGTTTGGGTGCCACCAACAATAGTCCCCCTTCTACTGAAGAGGAAATGTGGCAAAACCTAAGAAAAGTGATTAAAGGAGCCAAAGGCAGAATAATAATTGCTACTTTTTCCAGCCAGATTCAAAGAATTAAAGACATTATCTCCTATGCCAAGGATGTCAACAAAAAAGTTGCTATTGATGGCTATAGTATGAAAAACAATATTGCTATTGCCAGAAAATTGGGGTATATCAAGCCAGCCAAAGACACATTAATAGATATTAAAAAAATTGACGATTACCCAGATGATAAAATAATTGTTGTCTGTACCGGAGCTCAGGGAGAAAGCAGAGCTGTGCTTTCAAGAATTGTCAGTGGGCACCACAGATATATAACCTTAAGAAAAAAAGATACCATCATTTTTTCCTCTTCAGTAATCCCGGGCAACGAAAGAAGCGTTCAGCGCTTAAAAGACAGTTTGTATCGCCAAAGCGACAATGTTATCCATAGCGAGATTATGAATGTTCACGTCAGCGGACACAATAACATTGCGGCTATCAAAAAACTTGTCCAGCAGATCAAACCCTCCTATATCATTCCTGTTTATGCCAACTATTACTTTTTAAAAGAAGCTAAAAAGATAATTGTTGAAACCGGTTTTGACAAAAATAAAATCTTTATCTTAGACAATGGCGATCTGATAAAATTTAAAGGCAGTAAAAAACCAATAATTAAAAGGCGGGAGGCAGACGCCAGCTATGTCTTCATTGACGGACTGGGAGTCAGAGATTTAGAAGAAGTAGTTTTAAGAGACAGAAGGGCGCTTTCCAATGACGGCATTTTCGTACTTATAGCGGCTGTTGACAACAACAGCGGAAAAGTAATCAACTCGCCGGACATTATTTCCAGAGGTTTTATTCATCTAGATACCTCTAAAAAACTGCTCTCGCAAGTTAGAAAAAAAACTGTTTCTATTATTGAAAACAACACTGGCAAAGATAAAAGTACCAACTGGGACTACATCAAAAACAGCCTCAGAAACCAAATTGGAAATTTTCTCTTCCAAGAAACAAAAAAACGGCCTATGATTCTGCCCGTTATAATAGGAATCTGAAGACAAAGAGTTTGTGCTTAGAGTTTGTGCTTACCCGGGGTAAGCACAATGTTTTTTTAAGCTCCTTTAATAATATTTGTCAATTCGCTCACCTTCTCTTCTAATAACTGCTTACTTTTGGCTTCCACCTTCAATCTAATTAAGGGTTCAGTCCCTGAGGGTCTTAAATTAAACCACCAATCCTCAAAATTAACTGTAACTCCGTCAAGTAAACTAATTTCTCCATTGCTGTATTCCTTTTCAACTTTTTTGAGAGTCAATTCCTTGTCTTGTACCTGAAAATTAATCTCCTCAGTGGAAAAATATTTTTGAAAAGGTTTTATTAGCTCTTCAAGGGGCTGATTTTTTTGCTTTAAAATTTTAAGTAACCTTATCAAGCTCAACAAAGGGCTCTCTGAATAGGAAAAATCCTGCCAGAAGAAATGACCCGACAATTCCGCCCCAAAAAGGGACTTTTCTTCTCTCATACGCTTTCTAACATAAGGATAGCCCACTCTAACCGGCAAAATCTCTCCGCCTATTTTTTTAATCTCTTCTTTTACTCCCCTGCTTATCCTAGAATCACAAGGAATTTTAAAATTATTTTTCTCTAAAACAGAATACTGGGCAAACAAACCAATGATAAAATCTGTTCTAACTGCTTGGCCAGAAGAGTCAAAAACTACGATTCTGTCACCATCGCCATCAAACATTACGCCTAAATCAAAATCCTTTTGCTGCATCAAATTCTTTAAAGGAATCCTGGCCTCCTCGTTTAGCGGATTTGGTTCGTGGTTTGGAAAATCGCCATCTGGCTCCATAAAAAGACCTTGATAGTTAAGGTTTAAAACTTCAGCTAAGGTCTCAAACTCTCTGCCCACCATACCGTTTCCGCAATCTACGGCAATTTTGAAAGAAGAAAAATCCTGTGCTTCTGCTTCTTTGTTTAAAAAGCTAATGTAGTCAGAAAGAAGATTCTTTTTAAACAAGTCCCCATAGCCATCTTTGAACTCTCCCCGCATTGCTCTCTGTTTGATTTTTTCTTCTGCCCCAACTTCTACCGGGGCAGAAACTGCTTTTAAAGAAAATTTAATGCCGTTATATTCTTTAGAATTATGAGAGGCAGTAATCATCAAAGAGCCATCTGCTTTTAAGAACCAATTTCCAAAATAGTTTAAGGGAGTAGAACAAAGCCCAATATTGATAACTTCAGCTCCGCTTTCCAGCAAGCCCTTAATAGCCGCTTCTTTTAATTCGCCAGAAGATTTCCTTATATCATAACCCAAAACTATCTTAGGTTTTTGAAGGCCATAGAAATCTTTTAGAAAATCAGTAAAAGCGCGGCTTATACTATAAGCAGCTTGTCTGTTAATCTCCTGCGGATAGATTCCTCTAATATCGTACTTCTTAAATATTTTTTCATCAATCTGCATACTAATTGCATTTTAGCTTAAAAACAATTGACTCACAAGCTTTTCTGTGTTAATTTCAAAATAATGGAAAATAGTTACGAATTAACTTGTTTAATTTCCCCTTCTTTAGACGAAACAGAAAGAGAAAAATTTGTAGAACAAATCAAAGAAAGCATTATTAAAAAAGAAGGAGAGATAATCAATGTTAATCCTCTTAGCGAGGTGGCTTTAGCTTATCCTATTAAAGACCACAATAAGGCCCACATGCTGATAATAGACCTAAAGCTTGAAGGCGAAAAAATGGGAGAATTAAAAACAGAGCTTAATGAAAAAGAATCCTTGTTAAGATTCTT
Organism: uncultured Candidatus Saccharibacteria bacterium; assembly: GCA_964636195.1. Lineage (GTDB taxonomy): Bacteria > Patescibacteriota > Minisyncoccia > Minisyncoccales > PEYH01 > CAZWQR01. Next base: position 18,309 of record CAZWQR010000007.1, on the reverse strand, counting down.
TTTAATCAGAAAAAATAAAGAACGCCAGCAAAAGCCGATTAGAACCAAAGAGAGGAAAGATACGGCAGAAAAAATAGAAATAGAAGACATTGACAAAACAATAGAAGAAATATTAAATCCTTCTAAAGAGGAAAAAACTTCTGAAGAAGAAAAAAATGAATCTCAATAAAACATTTTTAATAGGCAACCTGACGGCTGATCCGGAATTAAAAAATCTTCCTTCTGGACAAGCGGTCTGCAGCTTCCGCCTGGCTACCAATCGAGTCTGGACAGACAGGGAAAGCGGAGAAAAAAAACAGCAAACCCAGTATCATAACATTGTTGCCTGGGGTAAATTAGCCACCTTGGCTTCCCAATACTTAAATAAGGGCAGCTTGGTCTTGGTGGAAGGGCGCTTAAGCACCAGAACCTGGGACGATCCTTCGGGCGCTAAAAGATATAAGACAGAAATTATTGCTGAAAATATTCAATTTGGACCTAAAACTATAAGCAGTAGTCCTATGCCCCAAAAAGAAAATCCCAAAGAGGAAGAAAAAGAAGAAGATATTCCTACCATTGAAGAAGGGGAAGATATTGATATAGATGAAATACCATTTTAATATGACTTGTCCCTTTTGCAAAAAACACATTAAAGAGATTGATTTCCGGGATGTTAAAGAACTCAATAAATACATCACCGGACTAGGAAAAATACGAGCCAGAAAAAGGACCGGGCTTTGCCGTTTTCACCAAAAGAAGGTAAGCAAGGCCATAAAGCAAGCCAGGCACCTAGGCCTGCTCTCAGCGGTAAAAAAATAAAAAAACCAGCTCTTTGTTCGAGGCCGGTTTTTTTATTTCTCTCTCATTTTTTCTAGGGCTTGTTTTTTTATTTCCTTTGCTATCTTGGGATTCTCTTTTAAAAAGTCCTTTGACTGAGGCATACCCTGCCCCAGTTTTTGATTATTAAAGTTGAACCAACTGCCGCTTTTTTTAATAATCCCAGTAGAAAGGCCTGCATTGATAATATCAACGGCCTGAGAAATGCCTTCGTTATAATAAATATCAAATTCAGCTATTTTGAAGGGTGCGGCTACTTTATTTTTTACAATCTTAGCTTTAATTCTAGAACCGACAATCTCATCTCCCTGCTTTATTTGAGCCCTTCTATTCAAACGTATCCTTACTGAAGCATAAAACTTAAGAGCTAAACCACCAGGGGTAGTCTCAGGATTGCCAAAAGGAATACCAATCTTCATTCTGGTTTGGTTGAGGAAAACGACTATTGTTTTTGACTTAGCAGTAATGCCAGAAAGCTTTCTTAGCCCTTGGCTCATCAAACGGGCTTGAAGCCCTATTTGCTGGTCGCCAATTTCTCCGGCTATTTCCCTTTTTGGCGTTAAAGCGGCTACTGAATCTACGATTATAATATCAACCTGGTTAGAACGCACTAAGCTTTCCACAATCTGAAGCGCCTGCTCTCCGGAATCAGGTTGAGAAATCAATAAATCTTCCACCTTAACCCCTATCTTCTCGGCATATTGGGGATCAAGCGCGTGCTCAGCGTCAATAAAAGCCGCTACGCCTCCAGTCTTTTGGACTTCGGCCGTACAATGAAGCGCCAAAGTGCTCTTGCCAGAGCTCTCTGGACCAAAAATCTCAATTACCCTGCCCCTTGGCAAACCGCCAATGCCCAAGGCCTCATCTAAAAAAAGAGAGCCCGTAGGGATGGCGTCAACATTAACCGCCTCTACTTCCTTTAAGCGCATAATAGAGCCCTCTCCGAACTCCTTTTTAATATCTTCTAAGGTTTCTTTTAAATCTTTATGTTCAATTTTTCTTTCTTTTTTTGCCATTATTTTATTTTATCATAAATCCTTTTCAGTGTCTTCGCCTTCTTTCTCCTCTTGCTCTAAAGCCTCTTCCAGCGACATTAAAATCTCCCTGGGCTTAGCTCCCTTAGCCGGACCAATAACCCCTCTTTCTTCCAGACGATCTAAAATCCTAGCCGCTCTAGCGTATCCAATCCTTAATTTTCTTTGTAAAAATGAAGCCGAGGCTTTTCCTGCTTCAATAACCAATTCCTTGGCCTCTTCATATAAAGGATCTAAGGGTTCTGTACCGTCAATCACTGAACCGCTTACTCTTTCGGCCTGTTTAAACTCAGCTTCAATATTTTCTCTTAAAGAATCCTCTTCTCTGAATCGCTCTACTTTATTATTCTTTTCAATAAATTTAACAACTCTGTTAATTTCATCGCTGGAGACATAAGCGCTTTGAATTCTTTTTGGCTTAGACATTTGAGCAGAGACAAAAAGCAAATCCCCTCTGCCCAAAAGCTTTTCCGCGCCAGAAGTGTCCAAAATAGTGCGCGAATCAACCTGAGAAGCAACCTGAAGGGCAATCCTTGACGTAACATTGGCTTTAATTAAACCGGTAATTACCTCTACCGAAGGCCGCTGAGTGGCTAAAACCAAATGAATACCGACTGCTCTGGCTTTTTGGGCAAGCTTTACTACGCCGGCCTCTACGTCTCTTCCTTTAGAAGCCATCAAGTCAGCCAACTCGTCAACAATCAAAATGATATAAGGCATTGTTTTATCATCATCAGATTGATCGTTGTTCTTACTTAATTTAGTGTTATATTCAAAGATATTTCTGGCTCCCAGCTTAGACAAAATCTTAAAGCGCTCCTCCATTTCATGAACTAGCCAGCTTAAAGCAACCAAGGTTTTGTCTACATCGTAAATAACTGGGCACAAAAGGTGGGGCATATTGTTATAATCAGTAAACTCTACCCTTTTGGGGTCAACTAAAACAAAGCGCAGCTGCTGGGGAGAGTTGCGATATAGCAAGCTTAACATAATACTGTTTAAGGTTATCGTTTTGCCGCTGCCCGTAGCGCCAGCCACTAGAAGATGGGGCATTTTCGCAAGGTCGGCATAAAAGGGCTGACCCAAAACATCTCTGCCTACGCCAAAAAGCAACCTTGACTTAGCTTCTAAAAATTCTGGGCTGGCAAAAAGCCCTCTCAAACGAACAATAGCCCGGCTTTTATTAGGCACCTCAATGCCAACCAAGGACTTGCCTGGTATTGGTGCCTCAATTCTTAAAGGATGGGCAGCTAAAGCCAGTGCTAAATTATTGTTTAAAGCCGTAATTTTAGAAAGTTTAACTCCTTCAGCTGGCTTTAAGGTATATTGAGTAACCGTGGGTCCAATGTTGACATCAGCCATATTCACGGAGATGTCAAAATTATCCAAAGTTCTTCTAATAATCTCGGAATTACTTTTTACGTCTCCAGCTTCAGGACTACCTTTGTCTTCGGCTAAAAGTTTCAAAGGCGGCAGATTCCAGCCCGTAGAAATCAAGGGCTTCTCTTGTATTTCTTTTTTTTCTGGCACAAAAGTTTTAGTAAGCGGTTCTTCTTTCTTTACAACAGAAACGGGTTCTGTTTCTTTTTTATCCTCCACTTTGCTAACCGTAAACTTGGGTTTAAAAACTTTATGAATAAACGGCGCTCTTTCTTCGAGTGCTTCTTCTTCCTCTTCCTCTTCCTCTTCCTCTTCTCTTCTCTCGGGCCTTAAATAATACCAAAAAATGAAAAGAGCAACTATGACCGCAAAACAAAAAATTGTTTGAGACACCCAAAAACCAAATAGTTTTCTTAAGGGCCAAGCCAAAAGATTTCCCAGCCAGCCGCCTAAGCCGGAATAAAAAAATTGAAAAGAAAAATAAGGCGCTCTAGCCAGCTCGAATCCTTCCAATAAAGCGCTCATTGCGATAACCAATAAAATCATAGCCAGATTAATAGAAATCCGGTTTTCTGTTCTTTTGCTGAAAAAAGAAAAACCGCCCAATAATAAAGATAAGGGCAACACAAAAATCGCTCTGCCTAAAAGAAAATCAAATATCTTCACAAACAATCTTCCAGCCGCGCCAGAGAGATTAAAAAAAGCAAGTAAAACAAAAAGCGCAAAAACAATCATCAAAGCGCCTAAAATCCAGGGCTTAATTGTCTCGGGAATAATTTGCCTTTTCTTTTTTGAAGAAAAAATTCTTGGGAACTTTTTCTTTTTTTTCCTCCTTTTTCTGGCCATATCTCTATTATAAGCTATTTTTTGGCTGGCTTGTATCCACTGCCTACTGGAATCAACTTGCCAATAATAACATTTTCTTTTAAGCCTTTAAGTTTGTCTTCTTTGCCGGTGACTGAGGCCTTAATAAGCACTCTGGAGGTTTCTTCAAAAGAGGCTGCTGATAAAAAGCTTTGCGTGGTCAAAGCTACTTTGGAAATGCCTAAAAGCAGTTCCTGAAAAACAGTGGGCTCTTTGTTGGCTTTTTTAAGGCGCTGATTTTCTTTTTCTACCACCGAACGCTCAATTATTTCGCCAATGTTGAAATCACTGTCTCCCTTTTTCTGAATTCTCACCCTAGAAAACATCTGTCTAACGATAGACTCAATATGTTTATCATGAATATCTACTCCCTGAGAAGCGTAAATCTTTTGAACTTCATTTACTAAATATCTAGCGGTCTCCTCTTTACCAACAATCCTAAAAAGTTTTTTAGGGTCAATGTGCCCCTCGCAAAGCTGCTGCCCGGGCTTCACTTCTTGTCCCTTTTCTACTAAAACGGTACGCTTTTTAGGTAAAGAATAGCTAATTACCTCTTTTTTCTCTTTCTTTTTGCCCGAAATAGTTCTAATTTTAATCTCTCCTTCATTAACTTCTATCACTTTACCGGCTCGCTTGGAAATCAAGGCCTCACCTTTGGGTTTTCTTCTTTCAAAGACCTCTTCAACTCTAGGCAAGCCATGAGTAATATCTCCGACAGAAGCTACGCCGCCGGTATGAAAAGTTCTTAAAGTAAGCTGAGTGCCGGGCTCTCCAATAGCTTGAGCCGCCACTATACCCACTGCCTCACCTAACTGAATTAATTGGTTACTAGACAAATCCCAACCATAACATTTTTGGCAAACGCCTTCTTTGGCTTTACAGGTTAAGGGAGAACGGACTCTTAGCTTATCAATTTTTTTATTATCAGCAATCTCTTTGGCCTCCTGCCAGCCAATAAGCTCTCCTTTTTTAACTAAAACTTTATTGCCGTCTTTGACATCTTCCAAGCTATAACGGCCTACAATTTTAAAGATAAAATCCTGTCCTACGGCCTCAGCATCCGATCTCTTTACTTCAATGCCTTTCTCGTCCTTGCAATCCTCTGTGGTAATATAATAATCATGGGCCACATCAATCAATCTTCTGGTAAGATAGCCGGCGGTGGAGGTTCTTAGGGCAGTATCTGCAGTACCCTTTCTTGCGCCATGGGTGGCAATAAAATACTCTAAAACCCCAAAGCCTTCTTTGAAAGAACTTTTAGCTGGAAATTCCATAATCTCGCCAGCCGGATTAATCACCAAACCTTTCATTCCGGCCATTTGCACCGGCTGAGACCAGCTACCTCTAGCGCCAGCATCAATAGAAGCAAACACCACCCCGTCTTTAGGCAGCGCTTCAGGCACTAATTTTTGAATTTCCGCCTTTGTTTTTTGCCAAACTTCAACCACCTGGGCTTTTCTTTCTTTTTCGGTTAAAAGTCCTTTTTGAAAATAGTCTTCTATCTTCTTAATCTCTTCTTCTGCTTTTTTCATTAACTTCTTCTTCTCTTTTGGAACAACTAAATCTTCCATTCCCCAACTCAAGCCAGAAAGGGTAGCGTATTCAAAACCAATTTTTTTTACTTTGTCCAAAGTGGCGACTGCAATTTTATTATCATAATTTTGAATAACATCTCTGGTAATTTTTTTAATCTTTTTGGAATTCATTTTTTCATTTTGAAAAGGAAAATCTTCTGGCAAAACCTCATTAAAAATAATTCTCCCTAAACTAGTTTCTTTTAACTCATTATTAATCAACACTTTTATCTTGGCCCTCATATCTAAAACTCCCGCTTCATAAGCAAGTCGGGCTTCATCACCGCTTGAAAAGTACTTACCCTCTCCTTTTGCCCCCTCTTGTATGTTAGTTAACCAATAACAGCCCAAAACCATACCCTGTCTGGGGCTGACAACCGGCATACCAGTAGCTGGTTTTAAAAGATTGGCCCCTGACAGCACTCTTTCTCTGCTTTCTTTTTGGGCCTCTTCTGACAACGGAACATAAACAGCCATTTGATCTCCGTCAAAATCAGCGTTAAAGGCCTCGCAAACCAAGGGATGAATTCTGATTGCCTCTCCTTCCACCAATTTAGGCTTAAAGGCCTGAATACCTAAACGATGTAAGGTAGGCGCTCTATTAAGCATTACCAACTTATCTTGGATAACGTCTTCTAGGGCCTGCCAAACCTCTTCATCCCCTCTTTCAATCAGATTAGAAGCCTGCTTGACATTATAAACGATTTCTCTTTCTAAAAGTTTGGCGGTAACAAAGGGTTTAAACAACTCCAAGCCCATCTTTTTGGGCAAACCGCACTCGCTGAATTTCAGGTCTGGATCTCCAACAATCACCGAACGGCCAGAATAATCAACCCTTTTGCCTAAAAGATTTTGTCTAAACCTTCCCTGCTTTCCCTTGAGCATATCAGCCAAAGATTTTAACAATCGAGCCTGGCCGGTAGAAGCAATGGTAGTGTGCCCGCTTCTGGAACTATTGTCAATTAAAGCATCGACTGCTTCCTGAAGCATTCTTTTCTCATTTCTTAAAATAACCTCTGGGGCATTAATTTCTAATAAATGCTTCAAACGGTTATTCCGATTGATAATCCTTCGATACAAATCATTCAAATCAGAAGAAGCATAACGTCCGCCGTCCAGCTGAACCATAGGGCGCAATGCTGGGGGCAAAACAGGTAAAACAGTTATCAAAAGCCATTCTGGCCTTATCTTTTCTTTAGCCATTTTCTTTAAAAGTTCCTTAGCTCGAAGCGCTCTCTTTTTCTGAGCGCCGCTTGCCCTCTTAGCCTCCTCTTCCAAATCCTTAACCATTTTGCCCAAATCAAATTCTTTCAAAATATCTCTAAGAGCTTCAGCGCCTGTGCCGGCTTCAAACATAGATCCGTATTTAGAAGAAAAATCCAGATACTCAATTTCAGACAAAGCCCTCAAAGGAACAATCTCGGCCACTTCTTTTCTTGCCTTGTTTCTCGCTTTCTTCAAATTTCTTAATTGCTTCTCTAATTCATTCTCCTGTTTTTTAGTAATTTTTTTTCCTTTGGACTTATAATCTGATTTCAAAGATTTTGATTTCTCTTTAAATTCCTCGTCAATCTCTTGAAGGATTCTCTTTTTCTCATTTTGGTCCACTTTGGTGATAACATAAGAAGAAAAATAGACAATTCTCTCTAACTGCTGAGGGCTCAATTCCAAAAGCGTTCCTAAAATAGACGGAACTCCTCTTAAAAACCAAATGTGAGAGCATGGGCTGGCAAGTTTTATATGTCCCATTCTTTCTCTCCTCACCGAAGCTTTAGTCACTTCAACCCCACAGCGGTCGCAAACTATTCCTTTGTATCTTATGCCTCTATATTTTCCACAATAACATTGGTAATCCTTTTCCGGCCCAAAAATACGCTCGCAAAACAAACCATCCTTTTCCGGCCTCTGTGTGCGATAATTAATGGTTTCTGGTTTAGTAACCTCACCATGGCTCCAACTAAGAATTTCATCAGGCGAAGCGACTTTTATTTTAATAGAACTTATATCTTCTACTTTCATGCTTTCTTTTTTAATTCTATATTAAGACCCAAAGCTTTTAATTCATTTAAAAGCAAAGAAAATGAGGCTGGAATGTTGGGCCTGGGAATCTTTTTGTTCTTCAAAATTGCCTGATAGGCCTCCGCCCGGCCGACTACATCATCTGATTTTATAGTCAACATTTCTTGCAGAGTATAGGCGGCGCCATAACCCTCTAGGGCCCAAACCTCCATTTCGCCAAAGCGCTGGCCGCCGAATTGAGCTCGCCCTCCTAGGGGCTGCTGGGTAATTAAGGAGTAAGGGCCAATGGAACGCATATGAATCTTATCTTCAACCATATGCACCAAACGCATTATATACATATAGCCAACCGTCACTTTTTGGGGGAAAGCAAGCCCAGTTCGTCCATCGTAAAGTTTTACCTTTCCTTTTTGGGGAAGCCCGGCTTTTATTAATTCATTCTGGATATCTTCTTCTATAGCGCCTGACAAAGCAGGGGTAATAGCCCGATAACCAAGTTTTTTAGCTGCCCAACCAAGATGAGTTTCCAAAACCTGCCCTAGATTCATACGAGAAACTACTCCTAAAGGATTTAAAACAACGTCTACAGGAGTTCCGTCTTCCATAAAAGGCATTTCCTCTTTAGGTAAAATCTTGGCTACAATTCCCTTGTTGCCATGTCGTCCGGCAATTTTATCTCCCACTGTCACTTTTCTGATTTGAGCCACTTCTATCTGGTATCTTTTAATCACGCCCGGCTTTAATTTATGGCCCGCCTCTCTAGAAAATTCTTTTATTCTGATTACTCTTCCTCGTTTACCGTGTTCCATTAGCAAAGAAGTATCTTTTACGTTTTTGGCCTTTTCGCCAAAAATAGCCCATAAAAGACGCTCCTCGGCTGTTAGGCCGGTTTCTCCTTTAGGAGAAATCTTTCCCACTAAAATATCATTGGGTCCGACTTCGGCTCCAACCCTAACAATGCCTTCTGCGTCTAGATCTTTTAATTTTTCCTCGGAAACATTAGGAATATCAGAGGTAGTGACCTCTGGCCCCAGTTTTGTTTCTCTAACGTCGCAAGTAAAAGTTTCAACATGAATACTGGTAAGATAATCTTCTTCTAGAAGTCTTTCTGAGATAATAATAGCGTCTTCATAATTGTGCCCTCTCCAAGGCAAGAAAGAAACTAAAATATTCTGTCCTAAAGCCAGCACTCCTTTATCACTAGCCGTGGGGTCAGCCAAAATATCTCCTTTTTTGACTTTATCACCTATCTTTACAATCGGTTTATGGTGAAAATAGGTATGTTGGTTAGTGGCGTCAAAATTGCGGAGCTTATAAATTCTTTCTTGGTTTTTTAAGCTTGAATTGTTGGTTTTTACTCTGATTTCTCGAGCGTCAGCGTAAACGACCTTACCGTCTTCCAAAGCCATTACTGCCTTGCCCGAATCGCTCACAACTCTTTCTTCTACACCAGTAGAAACCAAAGGCGCTTCTGGTTTTATCAGAGGCACTGACTGCCGTTGCATGTTAGACCCCATTAAAGCTCTGTTGGCATCGTCATTCTGCAAAAAGGGTATCAAAGAAGTGGCCACCGAAATAAATTGTTCAGGCGCCACATCGACGTAATCAACCTCACTCCTTTTTACCATCTTTGGTTTTCCTTTGGCCCTAGCCTCCATCTCCTTGTCTATAATTCTACCTTTATTGTCAGTCCTAATACTGGCATTGGCGATAATATATTTTTCTTCTTGAAAGGCATTAAGATATTCCACATTATTGGTTACTGTCCCTTTTTCCACTTTAAAATAAGCGGTTTCAATAAAACCATAAGGATTAATTTTTACATAACTAGCCAAATGGCCTACCAACCCAACATTTGGTCCTTCAGGGGTTTGGATGGGACAAATTCTTCCATAGTGGGAAGGCTGGACATCTCTTACCTGAAGGCCTGCTCTTTTTCTAGTCAAGCCGCCCGGCCCCCCGGCTGTTAATCTCCTTTTGTGCTCCAGCTCAGCCAAAATGTTTTCATTATCCATAAACTGAGAAAGCTGAGAAGAGGCAAAAAATCTTTTGATTCCTGCCATAAAGGGTCTAGGATTGATAATGTTATTGGGTGAAAGATCGCTTAATTCCAAGGTGCTCATTCTGTCTTTACAAATACGCTCTACTCTCATCAGAGCCACCCTTAATCTGTCCTTCATTAACTCAGAAATGGTTCTTACCCTTCTGTTGCCTAAATGGTCTATCTCGTCTGGCTCGCTGCCTGGAGTGGTGTTAAGCCGAATTATCTCCCTTAAAATAGCGATAATATCCTCTACTCTCAAAACCCTGTCCTCTATACTTATCTCATCTCGCTGTTGTTTGTTCTTGCCAGCCCATTTATTTTTTTTGTCAGTTAGTTCAGGCAAACGCTGCATGGTCTTCCAGCGGCCGACTTTCGACAAATCATATCTCTCAAAATTAAAAAACATATTGTCAATCAGCTCTTTAGCCGTATCGGGAGAAGCTAAATCACCCGGTCTTAATCTTTTATAAATTTCAACCAAGGCCTCAGCTTGGTTGTTAGCGCCGTCTTTTCTTAAGGTTTCTTCAATATAGTTACCTTTTAAATCAGAAAAAAGTTCTTTTATTTCTTTATCTGTTTGGATGCCAAAAGCTCTCAACAAAGTAGTGGCCGGCACTCTTCTTCTTCTGTCAATTTTTACTCCAATAAATCCAGACTTGTCAGTCTCAAATTCAAGCCAACTGCCCCGATTAGGAATCATTCTGGCGCCAAAATATCTGCCCCCTCTAATACTCCTCATGGTGAAAAAAGCGCCCGGAGAACGCAAAAGCTGAGAAATCACAACCCTCTCTACCCCATTAATAATAAAAGTACCCCTGTCTGTCATTAAGGGGAAATCACCAAAAAAGACGTCCTGGACCATTTCTTGCTTGGTTTTTAGATTTTTAAGCTTAGCTACCAAATGAATGGGCGCAGCAAAAGAATCCTCATTTCTCTTGGCCTCAAATTCATTTTCATAGTTTGGTTCGCCTAGCTTATAATCTAGAAAATAAAGTTCCAGCCATTTTCCAGCATAATCCCTAATAGGAGACACCTCTTCTAGTAGCTCTTTAAAATCTCTTTCCCAAAAATTTTGCCAGCTCGCCTTTTGTACGTCTAAAAGATAAGGAAGTTTTAAGCGGATTTTTGATTTAGAAAAATTTTTGGTCTGCATAAAAAAATTTTAACGATAAAAAATCTCCCTCTTTTGATAAAGGGCAAAAGTCCTCTTGTTTAAAGTTAAAAGGAGTTAATAATCAAGGTAATATCTAGTTTGCTTCTATTGTACCTGTTTTTAAAAGTATGTCAAGGGACCTATTCTTCTATTATCCCCTCATCTATCTTTGGTTGCTCTTTTTCAAGGTCTTCTATGGGTTCTTCAATAATCTCTTCGGGTAGTGTGCCGCCTGTCTTTAAATTCTCTATTTTTTGCTTAAGAACATTATTGTTGGGATTATCTTTCAAGAGCATTTCCAGATTTTCCAAAGCCTGGTTAATTTTTCCCTGTTTTTCCAAGGCCAAAGCCAAAGCGTACCTGGCGTCAGCAAATCTGGGAGTCAAGTTAAGAGTTGCCCTAAAATGACTAATCGCCTTTTCAGTTTCTTTTTGGTTGTAATAAAGTCTTCCCAACTGAAAGAGGACTTGGGGATTGTCGGGCACTCTAATAGAAAGATCAGTCAGTTTATCAATTGCTTCTTGAGTATTGCCTTCTGATTCTAAAACAAGCGCTAACTGAATATTGGCATCAGCATAATCTCTCTTTTGTTCTATGGCTTTATTAAAATAATCTTTTGCTACATCTGGCTTTTTTAAAGTAAAATTAATCACCCCTATCCTTGTATAAAAAGCAGGGTTTCTAGGATCCAGGGCAACAGCATGGTTAAGTGCATCTAAAGCCAACTGTAAAAACTGTTCTTGTTCAGCAGCCACAACAGAAAGGTCTTCATAAAGATTAGCGGCGTGTTCCCAAGTATTAACTACATTAGGCGCAATTTGAACAGCGCTTCTGGCAAACTGCTGGCTGGCTTTAAAATTCTGAATGACTCTTTGCTGGTCCTGTTCGCTTTTTATCTTGGGAAGATCCAGCTGAGCTTTGGTAGAAAGCACTTGAGACAAAACCATCTGGTAATAGGGTTGATTAGAGTTTAAATTAATAGCTGATAACAAAAACTCTATTTTTTTATCAAGGTCAGGATTATTCCAGGCCTTAACAAAATTTATATCAGCTAAATAAATCTTGTAACCCATAAAACAAACGACTACAAAGCCAATGAAAAGCACAATAAAAAGGGTTTCCAAAATCAAAACTACTTCTGTGCGCTCCTGAAGCTTAAATTCTTTTTCTTGAATACAACTTTTGGCCAACGCAAGACCTAGTAAAAGCCAAAACAAAAAGCCCAAGACAAAATTCTGGTAATAGAAAAAACTGGCTAAAACAGAAGCCCCAAAAAGAATAGCTAAAAACGAACCTGAAAAATCATTTTTGTCTTTTGGCAATCCTTTGGCTAATCTTCCCTTTTTAACAAAAATTCTTAAAAAGAAAACAACGACTAAAAGAGCCAAAGAAAGAAAACCAAGAATTCCGGTAATAGCCAAAATCTCTGCAAACCCGTTGCCCGACCTGTCATAGCGCTGAGCCCAGAGGGTGCCGTCGTTTAAACTCTCGGGCTTAAACTTAGAAAAGTCATAGGAAAAAGTGCCCGGCCCGCTGCCAAGCAGGGCTGTTTTAAAATCACTGCCTATTGCTCTCAAGCTGATTGTCCAAGACTCGCTCTGGGTTAAAGTCCTCTCTGGATAAAAGTTTCGCGAGGAATTGATGGCAAAATTTGGAAACTGTCTTACCATTACCCTGAAGCTCAAGAACAAAAACAAGAAAGAAATAATAATCAAGGCAATGGGAAGGATTAATCTTTGAACTTCTTTTTTAAGAATTTTTTTCTTCAAAACCATTGCCACTAAAGCTCCCAAGCCGATGATTAAGACAGCCCAAGCCGGAGTAAAGTCAGCGATAATCATAAAGGCAAAAGAAAAGAAACTAAAAATTCCTGAAAAAAGAAACCAAAACTTGCTTTTTTTAGGATCCCCAGCCCATTCAAAGCCCTTCAAAAAGACAAAACAAGAAATGATTGTCATTATGGAGAGGAAAACAGCTAAACTGCCCAAGGTATTGCCTGCCGGACTGACCGCATAACCAATTTTTGGCGTTAGCTGAAATAAAGCAAGATAGCCAAAAAGCATTACTAAAGAACTCGACAAAAGAAGTGTTTTAAATATACTAGATGCTTTGATGGGCTTTTTCTCTTCCTCTTTAAAAGAAGTATTGTTTAAAACCAAAAAATAAAAGGCGACCATAGTCAAGTAAGCTACAAGCCCTGTATCAAAGCGGGAATAATGGCCTAAAACACTGGAAAAACTGTCCACCGAAAAAATAGTAGAGAGCACGGCTACTGCCAAAAAAGCAAGTATAAAATAATTTAAAAAGGTCTTTTTTATTACAAGGCCCTTGTCTTTAATAATGGCTTTTAAAAACCATATCAAAACAGCCAGCCAAACCAGAAAAAAGGAAATATAGAGTTTGTTAAAGGATAAAGCATCAAAAGTAAAAGGCAGAACAAAGACTGGAACAAGAAAGATTGTGGCATAGATGAGAAAACGTAAAATTTTATCAAACATAATATTTTTTAATGGTTAATTGTTATTTAATGGTTAATGGTTAATTATTATTTATTTTATATTAATTGATTTTTTAAATCAATCTAGGACTTCTCTCGTATCTCGTATCGCGTATTCTTGGGCTTGTGCTTAGTCCGACTAAGCACAAAGTTTCGTGTTTCGTATTGCGTATACCGTATAGCGTATATCGTATATTGTATAAGGCAATCCTTGTTTTTCTTGTTTTTCTTGTTTTTCTTGTCTTTCTTATCTTTCTCGTCTTCTTGTCTTTCTTGTCTTGTTGTGCCTTACCTGTTACAAACTACCAAACAGTTCGCAATGGTTAGCAACAACGGATTTAAAAATTATTTATATAATATTTTCAT
>CAZWQR010000007.1:0-4462 GCA_964636195.1 uncultured Candidatus Saccharibacteria bacterium | reverse complement strand
AGTTCGCAATGGTTAGCAACAACGGATTTAAAAATTATTTATATAATATTTTCATAATGATTTAAACGTTTTATAGAATTGTTTTCTTTTAATATAACGCTTATCGCATCTATCCTGCATGGACCCCACCATTTCTTTGCCGCTATGTATGCTTTCGCATTCAGCCAAATCTTTTTTAACTTCTTTTTGTTTATAGTATCTTCTGGTAAGCCATAATCTTCTCTTTTTCTTGTTCTTACTTCCACAAATACCAACTCTTTTCCCTTACTGGCGATTAAATCAATCTCTCCATATTTTGTTCTATAATTTTGCTCAATAATTTTATACCCTTTCTGCTTCAAATGCTTTTTAGCCGCCTCTTCCCCTATTCTTCCCGTCTGCAAATGCTCTGCTGCCAAACCCCTGCCATCAAACTCACCCTCACTTTTGTGCTTAGTTTTGTGCTTAGTCGGACTAAGCACAGCTCTCAGCACAACTCTAAATTGTTTTTTCAAGCATTTCATAAATCTTAGGCCTATATTGCAAAGCCTCAGCCATATGAGAAACACTTATCTGCTCACTGCCTTCTAAATCTGCAACCGTTCGGGCAACCTTTATCATTTTTATATAAGACCTTGCTGATAACTGAAATTTCATGCTAGCTTGCTTTAATAGATTCTCCACCTCTTTGCTTAATTGGCAATATTTTTTAATATGACGATTCCTCATCTGGCTATTGGTCTGAAGCGATTCTTCTTTAAAACGTCTTTTCTGTCTTTCTCTTGATGCAATCACCCTTTCCCTTATTTTGCTTGAGGGTTCTAAAAATTGTGAAGCTTTCTGATTTTCAGAAAATTTATCCAATTCCACCGGCTCAATATTTATATGCAAGTCAATTCTATCTAAAATCGGACCAGAAATTCTTTTTTGATAATTTCTTATCTGACGAGGGGTACAAACACATTGTTTTTTGGGGTGGTTTAAATAACCGCATGGGCAAGGATTAGCCGAGGCAACCAGCATAAAGTCGGCAGGATATTTTACTTTCTCTTTGCTTCTGGAAATCGTTAAATAGCCATCTTCTAGCGGCTGGCGCATAGCTTCCATCACCGAACGAGGAAATTCATTAAATTCATCTAAAAACAAAACTCCCATATGAGCCAAGCTTACCTCGCCCGGATGCGGCTTTGTCCCTCCGCCAATAAGACCAACCGGAGAAGCGGTATGGTGCGGTGCTCTAAAGGGTCGGGTAGTTATCAAGGAACCGCCTGGCGGTATACAACCCGCGGCTGAATATAATTTAGTCACCTCTAATGATTCTTCTTCGTTTAAAGGAGGCAAAATGCCGGGCAAAGCCCTTGCCAACATAGTTTTGCCCGATCCAGGGCTTCCAACCATAATAATATTATGACCGCCGGCTGCAGCTATTTCCATAGCTCTTTTTGCCTGTTCTTGTCCTAAAATTTCTTTCATATCAAATTCAGCTCGATTATCTGCACCGCCCTTTTTTTCTTTATAAATAGCAGGTTCAATCTCTGTTCTTTTTAGAAAATAAGAAACAAGCTGAGAAAGACTTTTTATCGGATAAACTTTTACACCACTCACAACGGCCGCTTCGTTTGCTGAATCCTTGGGCACAAACAAATTTTTAAACTGCTTCTCCTTGGCAAAAAGCCCCAATAAAAAAGCGCCTTTGGTGTGGCGTAAGGAGCCATCAAGGGATAATTCTCCAAAAAATAAAGACTCTTCTGGCAAGCTGAACCTGAAAACAGCGCTCAAAATTCCTAAAGCAATCGGCAAATCGTAAAAAGAACCTTCTTTGGGAATATCTGCCGGAGCTAAGTTGACAGTTATTTTTTTATTTGGGAATTCAACGCCCGAACTTGTAATTGCCGCTCTAACTCTTTCTTTGCTCTCCTCAACCGCCTTATCCGGAAGCCCCACTATCTCAAAACCCGGCAAACCCCTATTTGCTAAATTAACTTCCACATCCACCTTTATCGTTTCTAGTCCAGAATTTGCTGCCGAAAAAATCTTAGTAAACATATTTCAATATTTTTTGTGCTTTCACTCGGGCTTGTGCTTAGTCGGACTAAGCACAACGTGCCCAAAATAAAAAATTAATTATTCTAATAATAAATGATTAATTGTTGCATATTTTTTGGCTCGCAAAACGTTTTCAACAAGCTCACGATATTTTTGCGGTGGATCTAAATCCAGCATTTCAATCAATCTCCTTTTATTAATAATCAAAGAATTGCGCTTTCCTAAATATTCTTGATGTGTCCCCCATTGATATTCTTCAGCTTTTTTTAAAACAGCATCTATATCTTTTATACCCTCCTCCTTTAAATTTGGCTCTATTAACTGACCGGGATTTATAACGTTAATATAGATTAGCAAATATAAAAGCTGCCTCTCGCTTTCTACCTGTACTGCCTTAAATCTCCCCTGAAACAATCCTCCCACCCGATTATGTTTTTTATTAAAATAACGCACATATCCAGTTCCGAACTTATGCATAAGCTTTACTATCCCGCCTTCCTCAAATTCCTCTATTACAAGATGAAAATGATTGGGCATAATGCAATAAGCCAAAATACGGACTAATGGTTCTCTAATTGTGTCTTGTTTATTAATATAATCCTTCAAAACATTTAGGGTAAGGCGCCCTCTATCTCTTTCTATCTGCCAAAGGATATTATTGACATTATTTTTATCATTAAACAAACATAAACCTTGAAGCATGCGCCAAAAATCAGCATCTTCTTCGCAGATATTACATTTTGCCACGCCTCTATTATAAATATGATATATTCCACCTGGAACAAATTTTATTCTCCTATTCATAATGATGACTTTAGGGATTGTGCTTAGTCCGACTAAGCACAAAGTGCCCAAACATAAATAAAGTAAAGTTATAAATGATATTTGTTGCCTTGTTGTTGAACAATTCCTTTAAGCTGCATAAGCGACAATATCGTTGCTATTTTAGATATAGGCATATCAAGATTTTGCGCCAAAGAATTCATATCCATTGTTTCAATCCTAAGCTGCTCTATTATTCTCTTTTCCATTTTAGTTTGTAGAAATTCTATATTCTGCCTTGAGGCCTTTTTGCTAACTATATTCTCCGCCTTTACATTATAAAAATCCAAAATATCTTTTGCCGAAGTTACTGCAGAAGCTCCTTCTTTAATTAATTGATTTGCTCCTTTAGAAACTTCGCTTGTTATGGGCCCTGGTATAGCGAATATCTTTCTGTTAAATTTCTTAGCAAAATCGGCCGTAATTAAAGAACCGCTTCTCAGTCCCGCCTCTACTACCAAAACTGCTTTTGAAAGTCCGGCTACTATTCTATTTCTCTTAGGATATGTCCAAACAGCCGGTGGAAAATTTCCTTTAAATTCAGAAATAATTAAGCCATCTTTTTCTAAGATTTCTTTATAAAGTTTCTCTTGATATTCAGGATGTATTATGTCGATGCCGCAAGGCATTACCGCAATAGTTTTGCCCCCTGCCAGCACCGTCGCGCTATGAGCTGCTTCGTCTCCTCCATACATAAACCCAGACACTATAGTCAATCCAGCCAAAGCAAGCTCTGTTACTATTTGTTCTGTAATCTTTCTGCCATAACTCGTTAAACGCCTTGAACCGACTACTGCCAAACAATTCTCAAAAATTCCTGAATTCCAATTTCCCTTATAATAAAGCTTCTTCGGCGGCTCTTTAATTTGCTTTAGTAATTTCGGATAATTTTTATCTTCAATAGCGACTTGGCCTATTTGCATATAGCTAATAATTTATAACGTATTCTTCGGGTAATTCGGGCACTTTGTGCTTAGTCCGACTAAGCACAAATACGAAATCACGGAGTACGGGCGAGAGTAAAACCAAAAACTTTTTTTACTCCCGACTTTTTTAAAACTTTACTGCACTCCTGCATAGTAGCCCCGCTCGTCCAAACATCATCTACTAATAAAACATTATCATAACAATCAGCTTCTCTAATCCTCTTAAAAGAACCTTTTACATTTTCTAATCTTTCATTTTTAGTCAACCGCGTTTGCGAAGGCGTATCTTTTATTTTTTCAAGCAAAGCCACGACTTCTTTATTGGTTTTTTCTGCTACCTTTTTAGCAATTAATTCTGCCTGGTTAAAACCTCTCCGCTTTTTCTTTTTCTTAAACATCGGCACAAAGGTTATTATTATGTCCTCAGGCTCGGGCTTGTGCTTAGTCCGACTAAGCACAATTTTTGGTTCTCTGATTTCAAAAGCTCTTTCAATCAACTCATTTATTATATCAAAGGCACCTTTGTACTTGATGCAATAAATCAAATTTTTAACTAAGCCCTCATACTCCCAAATGCTTACTAATTCTTCTAGATTACCAGCTGAAAAAAGATTGGGGGTCTCAGAAAGAAACAAACTGCAGTCCTTACATATATATGTTCCCTCTTTGCCGCATCCAACACATTTTCT
>CAZWQR010000006.1:31703-37335 GCA_964636195.1 uncultured Candidatus Saccharibacteria bacterium | reverse complement strand
TGATCCGTCAGTTCTTTTCACTACAGCCGGCATGCAGCAGTTTAAGCCCTATTTTTTAGGTAAGCAATCTCCTTACGGAAATAGGGTGGCTAGCGTTCAAAAATGTCTACGCACCTCAGATATTGATAGAGTGGGAGACAGCAGTCATCTTACTTTTTTTGAAATGCTTGGCAATTTTAGTTTTGGCGACTATTTTAAAAAAGAGGCCATTGAATGGGCGATTGAATTTTTAACAAAAGAGCTGGGATTAGAAAGAGAAAAGCTTTGGTTTACATACTTTAAAGGGGAGGGTAAAATAGAGGAAGACAAAGAGGCAAAAGAGATTTTAAGGACTTTAAATATTTCTGAAAAAAAGATTTTTGGCTTTGGAAAAGAAGAAAATTTTTGGGGGCCCACTGGAGACAAAGGCCCTTGTGGCCCAACAGTGGAGATTCATTATCAATTATTAGATAAGCCATGTTCTAAAGAGTGTGGGCCTAATTGCCAGTGCAATCGCTTTGTAGAAATTTGGAATTTGGTTTTTAACCAGTATTTTCAGGATCAAGAGCATAAATTAACTCCTTTAAAACACAAAGGAATTGATACTGGCTTAGGATTTGAGCGGCTGGTTGCTATCTCTCAGAAAAAGGAAAATGTTTTTGAAACTGATCTTTTTAAAAGTTTAATTGAAAAAATAGGCGGTTCGGCGGATTTTAGTTCAAGAATTTTAGCTGACCACATAAAAGCAGTTATTTTTTTGACGGCTGAAGAAGTTGTGCCTGGGAAGATGGGGCAGGAATACGTGTTGCGTCGTCTTTTGAGAAAAGCGATAAGAGAAAAAGAAAAGATTGAAGCCAAAGACGATTTATTAATTGAATTAGCCAAGGAAGTAGTTGAGCTTTACAAAGATGTCTATCCTGAAGTTAAGAGAAAAGAAGACCAGATTTTAACAGTTATTCAAAAAGAAGAAGAAAATTTTTCAAAGGCTCTAAATAGAGGGATAAGTCAGTTTAATAAATTGGTTGATTCTGGTTCCAACGTTTTAACAGGCAAACAGGCCTTTAAGCTTTATGAGACCTATAGTTTGCCGCCTGAAGTGATAGAAGAAATGGCTAGCAAAAAGGGCATTAAGGTTGATATGAAAGGTTTTAAGAAAGCCCAAAAGAAACATCAAGAGGTCTCTAGAGCCGGAGCAGAAAAGAAGTTCGGCGGTTTAGGCAAAGAGAAAGATGATCCCAGGGCAGTTCAATTGCATACAGCTACCCATTTGCTTCATAGTGCTCTAAGAAAAGTTCTGGGAGAGGGAGTAAAGCAAATGGGTTCTGATATTAATCCCGAGCGCCTGAGGTTTGATTTTTCATTTGATAGGAGGTTGACAGAAGATGAAATTAAAAAAATAGAAGCCCTAGTTAACGAACAGATTGAAAGGAATCTGGAAGTTAAGAAAGAAGAAATGAAACTCGGAAAAGCTCTTCAGGCAGGAGCTTTGGCTTTTTTTAAAGAAAAATATCCTAGCAGGGTCTTTGTTTATTCTATAGGGGATTTTTCCAAGGAGGTCTGTGCCGGCCCGCATGTTAAAAAAACTGGCCAGCTTTCTAGATTTAAGATACTAAAACAAGAATCAGTGGGTGCGGGCATTAAAAGAATAAAAGCTACTTTAGAAAATAATTAAAAAAACAGCCTTATGGCCAAAAGAAAACTTTACGACATTGTTCCACCCCAGAAAAGGTCAATTTATTTTAAAAAGAAAGAGACAATCGTACAGGCAAAAAAAAGGGATTTTAAGATTAAGAAAAATTTTATTTATTTGCTGTTAATGCTTTTTGTTGGTTTGGTGATTTATTGGAATTTTTCTGTGGCTAAAAGCGTTAAGATTGAACTCTGGCCTCAAACTTACGCTGTTGATTTTACTACTAGCGCTGCTTTCAGTACTGACTTGAAAGATTTTTCTTTAGCTGACTTAGAGTTTTCTAATCCAGTTTTACCTTCAGAATTAATTGAAATAAATGGCGAATTAAGCAAGGAGTTTCCGGCCTCTACGGCTAAAAGCAGCAACAAGGCTACTGGAGTGATTAGGGTTTATAATGAATCAAACAGAACTATTACTTTGGTAGAGGGCACGAGGTTTCTTTCTTCTACAGAACCAGCCCGGCTCTTTCGTACTCAAAAAAGGATTACCGTACCGAGCCACGGGCATATAGATGCGCCCGTTGTGGCCAGCGAGCCTGGTCCAGAATATAACATTGAGCCTGCTAGTTTTTCTATTCCCGGCTTACGAAATTATTCTCCGCCCCAGCTCTATTATGATGTTTACGGCAAGTCCCTTTCTAGTATGCAGGGTGGAAGCGTTGGCCAAGTTAAAATTATCAGCGACAAAGATGTGGCTACTGCCGAAAAAGAGGCCCTGGATTTAATCGATAAGAAAGCGATTGAACTTTTGCAGGAGCGAGCGGGTAAAGACTATCGGATTTTAGACAAGTCAGCAGAAACAGAAGTGTTAGAAAAGGGATTGGTTGATGCGTCTATTGGCCAGCAAAAGGATACCTTTGTTTATCAAATAAAGTTTAGGGCGGTTACCTTGGCAGTAAAAACCGATTATCTTAAAGAGTTTGCTAGAGAATATTTGCTGGCTAGTATTCCAGCCAATCGAGTTTTTAAAGAAGACGCCCTAGAAATTGAGTTTTTGCCCAGCACTTTTGCTCTGGAATCACAAGAGCAGGGAACGACCAGAGTTTCTGCAGATATTTCTATTAAGGGCAGGATTTATCCAGAAGTTGACGAGGAATCTATAAAAGAAATTGCCATAGGAAGGCAAAAGAAGGATATTTTTAGATATGTCATCGAAATTTATCCAGAATTGAAAAAACAGCCCCTTGTTTCTTTTAAGCCCTTTTGGGCTAAAAAAGCTAGTTTTCAAAAAGAGAATATAGAAATAGGGCTTAATTTTGGCGAAAGTGTTGACTGAAAAAAATAATAATG
Source organism: uncultured Candidatus Saccharibacteria bacterium (assembly GCA_964636195.1). Lineage (GTDB taxonomy): Bacteria > Patescibacteriota > Minisyncoccia > Minisyncoccales > PEYH01 > CAZWQR01. Next base: position 34,377 of record CAZWQR010000006.1, on the reverse strand, counting down.
TTATGCTAACAATCAATTCTAAATGAGTAGTAAAAACACAACCAATCGGTTTGAAGGAATAGTTATTGAAGCTCTGCCGAGCACCACTTTTAAGGTCCGACTAGACGATAACAAAGAGATCTTGGCTCATTTAGCCGGGAAGTTAAGAATTCATCGAATTAAGCTTTTGCCCGGCGACAGGGTAATAGTGGAAATGGCTAATCCTAAAGACAATAGAGGTAGAATTGTTTACAGAAAAAAGTGAAAGTAAGAGCATCTGTAAAAAAAATATGTAAAGACTGTAAAATGGTCCGTAGGCGCGGACGTCTTTATGTTATTTGTAAGAATCCCAAACATAAACAAAGACAAGGTAAATAATTATGGCTAGATTATCAGGAGTAAATCTTCCTCCAGAAAAACATATTGAAATTGCTTTAACCCATATTTATGGCATTGGGCGTTCTTTAAGCAAACAGATTTTAAAACAAGTTGGCGTTAAGCCGAATATCAAAACAAAGGACTTAGACAATGACCAATTAAAAAAGATTCAAGATCTTATAAATGAAAAATATAAAGTTGAAGGAGAAGCCAGAAGAATTAAGATGATGTCTATTAAAAGATTAAGAGATATTGGCTCTTGGAGAGGATTAAGGCATCAGAAAGGCTTGCCGGTTAGAGGCCAGACTACTAGGATTAATTCCCGAACAGTGCGAGGTAATATAAGGAGGACGGCTGGCTCTGGTAAAAAAGCGCCTCCAGCTCCTAAGTAATAAAATTATATTATGGGCAAGAAAAAAGTTATTAAAAAAAGTCAAGAAGAACTCTTGCAAGAGAAGGAGAGTATTGAATCTAAAATTCAAAAGCAGCAAACGAAAAGAACAAAAATTACTAGGCTCAATGAAGCTACGCTTTTTATCTACTCTTCTTATAATAACACTATCTTAACACTCACTGATATGAGGGGTAATGTCGTTGCCTGGACGAGCGCTGGCCGAATTGGTTTTAAGGGAACAAAAAAAGGAACTCCTTATGCAGCTAATCGTGTGGCTGAGGTAATGGCTCAGGTAATCCAAAAGTTTAAAATTGATAATATTCACGTAAAAGTAAAAGGAATTGGTTCAGGTCGAGAATCAGCAATCAGGACTTTGGTGGCTAAGGGTGTAAGTTTGCAGTCTATTGAAGATGTTACTCCTGTGCCCCATAACGGTTGTCGACCGCCTAAACCAAGAAAACTATAATGTCAGATTCAAAGTGCAAAATTTGTAGAAGGGCAGGACAGAAATTATTTCTTAAAGGCGAGAAATGCAATTCTCCCAAGTGTCCGATGATTAAAAAAGCTTACCCTCCTGGCAGTGCGGGAAAGAGAAGAAGGAGAGGGTTTTCTGAATACAGCAAAGAGTTGAGAGAAAAGCAGCGCCTAAAGAATTTTTATAACTTAAGAGAAAAACAATTTAGAAATTATGTGGCTGAGGTCTTGGAACGAATGCATAACAAGATGGTTGAAGAGCAAAATCCAGCTGAAGCTCTGGTTAGAGTTTTAGAGACTCGTTTTGATAATGTTGTTTATAGATTAGGCTTTGCGGAAAGTCGGGTGCAAGCCAGACAGCTTATCACTCACGGACATTTTCTGTTAAACGATAAACCAGTTAGAAGGCCAAGCGTTAACTTGAAAAAGGGTGATCGAATAAGTATCAGAGAGACTTCTAAAAAATCAGCTCACTTTACCCAACTAGCGCCCAAGCTTAAAAAATATCAGACTCCTGGTTGGCTTTTCTTGGACAATAAAAAGATTGAGGGCAGAGTAGAAGGAATTCCTACGTTAGAGGAGGCCGCTCCGCCAGCAGAAATATCTTCTGTTTTTGAATTCTATTCCCGCTAACCATTAACCTTAAAAAAATATGATTCCTTTACCACAATTATTGAAAGTAGTTGAAAAAAAAGATAACTGGGCTTCTTTTGAGATAGAGGGCCTGTATCCTGGTTATGGCGTAACTTTGGGAAACGCCCTAAGAAGGGTGTTGCTTTCTTCATTGGAGGGAGCTGCTTTGGTAAGAGTGAAAATCAAGGGAGTTAGCCATGAATTTTCTACAATACAAGGAGTGTTAGAAGATGTGATAACTATTTGTTTAAATTTAAAAAAGCTTAATTTCAAAATTCATAGTGGAGAAGCCCAAAAAGCGGAATTGAAGACAAAAGGCCAAAAAGAAGTGACTGGCAAGGACTTAAAACTACCCAGCCAACTAGAGCTTCTTAACCCAGAACAGCATATTGCTACTTTAACAGATAAAAAAGCGCAATTAGAAATAGAGCTTTTTATTCAAAAGGGCATTGGCTATGAATCTAAAGAGATGCGCGATAAAGAAAAACTGCAGATAGGAGAGATTAGCTTGGACGCGGCTTATACGCCAATAGTAAAAGTAAGTTTCAATGTTGAAAATATGAGAGTAGGTGATAGAACTGATTTTGATCGTTTAATTTTAGGAATAGAAACCGATGGCAGTATTGAGCCCGAAGAGGCCTTGATAAATGCAACTGACATTTTAATTGATCATTTTTCTATAATCACCAAAGAAAGAGATAAGTTGGTTAAAGGGAAGACCGAAAAGAAGGCAGCAAAAAAGAAGCCAGCTGAAAAAAAATCTAATAGTAAGTCAACCAAACAAAAGTCAACTAAAAAGAAATTAACTAAAAAGAA